>JBBQRM010000322.1:0-4195 GCA_038214855.1 Rhodobacterales bacterium
CAGCCCCAGCGACAGCACCACCGAGGCGGTCTCGCCCGAAGGCCCGCCGACCGCGCCGAGTGCCAGCCTCAGCGCCGGGCGGCCGCGCGCGAAGCCCGCCCGCGCCAGCCGCCGCGCCAGCACCCGGACCCCCCGCGCCGCAGCCAGCAGCACGACCAGCGCCGCCATGACCCCGCCCGCCGTGCCGAGCGCCAGATAGGTCGCCCCCGACAGCCAGGTCGCGAGTCCGACCAGCACCGTCACCAGCAGCGCCGTCAGCGCCACGTAGCGCGCCCGCGGCCACCCCTGCCGCCCGGCGGTCAGGTCGCGGAACAGCGCCGCCGCGCGGATGTCGCGGGCCCGCGCCAGCGGCCAGATCGTGAAGACGAGCGCCGTCAGCAGCCCGTAGAGCGCCGCCTCCGCCAGCGGACGCGCGTACACGCCGAATTCCGCCGGCACCGGCAGCCGGTCCGTCAGGAACGGTGCCGCCACCATCGGCAGTCCCGCCCCCAGCACCAGGCCGATCGCCACGCCGAGCAGCGACAGCAGCCCGATCTGGACCAGATAGATCGCAAAGACCGTGCCGCCGCTCGCCCCCAGCGTCTTCAACGTGGCGATGGTCTCGGTGCGCGCCTCCAGATGCGCACGCACCGCCGCTGCGACCCCGACGCCGCCCACCGCGAGCCCCGCGAGCCCCATCAGCACCAGGAACGACCCCAGCCGGTCGACGAAGCGGCTGATGCCGGGCGCGCCGTTGCGCCGGTCGCGCCATTGCACGCCGCTGTCGGCGAAGCGCGCCATCGCCTCGCGCCTGAGCCCCGCCAGATCGGTCTCGGCCGGCAGGCGCAGCCGGTAGGCGCTCTCGAAGAGCGAGCCTTCGCTGAGGAGCCCGCTCGCCGCCAGATCGGCGCGCCGCACGATCACCCGCGGCCCGAAGGCGAAGGGCGCCGAGGCGCCGTCCGGCTCGCGGGTGAGCGCATCGGCGAGGCGGAAGTCCTGCGTTCCCATCCGCACCATGTCGCCGGGCGCGAGGCCGAACCGGTCCATCAGGATCGGCTGGACCACCATTCCCGGCAGGCCGTCCACCGGCGCCAGCGCCTCGGCGAGGCCGCCGCCGCCCGCGAGCCCGACCGTGCCGTAGAGCGGATAGGCGTCGTCCAAGCCCTTGACCTGAACCAGCGTGCGCTGCGGGTCCGGTCCCTCGGCGCCGAAGGTCAGCATCGAGCGGAAATCCACCACCTCCGACACGTCGAGGGCCACGGACTCCATCCAGGCGCGTTCGGCCGCGTCGGCGAAGCGGTACGTGAACTCGAGCTGCGCATCGCCGCCGAGGATGCTGGCCGCCTCGCGCTCCAGCCCGCCCTCGATGGCACTGCGCACCGAGCCGACAGCCGCGATCGCCGCCACTCCCAGTGCGAGGCAGGCGAGAAACACCCGGAACCCCGCGAGCCCGCCGCGCAGCTCGCGCAGCGCCAGGCGCACCGCGACGGGCATTACTCCGCGGCCTCGGCGAAGGCCTCCAGCCTGCCGTCGCGCAGCCGGATCACCCGGTCGCAGCGGCTGGCGAGCTCGGGGGCATGCGTGACCAGCACCAGGGTCGAGGCGTGGCGGTCGCGCAGCCCGAACAGCATCTCGACGATCCCGGCCCCGGTGGCGCCGTCGAGGTTGCCGGTCGGCTCGTCGGCGAGCAGGATCTCGGGCCGCGAGACCACGGCGCGCGCCAGCGCGACCCGCTGCTGCTCGCCACCGGACAGCTGCGCGGGATAATGATCCTGCCGGTCCGCGAGGCCCACGCTCTCGAGCTCTGCTGCGGCGCGCGCGAACGCGTCGCGATTGCCGGCGAGCTCCAGCGGCACCGCGACGTTCTCGAGCGCGGTCATCGTCGGGATCAGGTGGAACGACTGGAACACCACCCCCATGTGGTCGCGGCGAAACCGCGCCAGCGCATCCTCGCCGAGCGCCGTCAGGTCGTGGCCGAGGGCGGTGATCGTACCGCCGGTCGCGCGCTCGAGCCCCGCCATCAGCATCAGGAGCGAGGACTTGCCCGAGCCCGAGGGGCCGACGAGGCCGAGCGTCTCGCCGCGGCTCACGTCGAGCGTCACGTCTCGCAGGATGTTGACCGGCCCGGCGTTGCCCATGAGGGTGAGTGCCACATCCTGAAGCGAGATGACCGGAGACGACATGATGCGACTGACCCGTGCGTTACGGCTGCTCCGCCCGCCATATGGGCTGCGCACAGGCCTTAGCAACCTGATCGCCGCGGCGCTCCTGGTTCTGGCTGCGGCCGGCGCCCGCGCCGAGCCGGTCACCGTCGCGGCGCTGGGCGATTCGCTCACCGCCGGCTACGGCCTGCCGCAGGATCGGGGCTTCGTGCCCCAGCTTCAGGAATGGCTGCGCGCGAACGGCGCGCCTGACGCGATCGTGATCAACGCCGGCGTCTCGGGCGACACGTCCGCGGGCGGGCTCGCCCGGGTCGACTGGACGCTGACCGAGGACGTCGATGCGGTGATCCTCGAGCTCGGCGGCAACGACATGCTGCGCGGCCTCGATCCTTCGCTGACCCGCGCCAATCTCGACGGCATCCTCGCCCGGATCGGCGCGCGGGGGCTGCCGGTGCTGCTCACCGGCCTGCGCGCCCCCGGCAATTACGGCCCCGAATACCGGCAGGCCTTCGACGGCATGTTTCCCGAGCTCGCCGAACGGCACCAGGCACTCCTCTATCCCTCCTTCCTCGAAGGCATCCTGCGCGGCCGCACCCCCGCGCAGGCCCGCGCGCTCATCCAGGCCGACGGCATCCATCCCAATGCCGAGGGCGTTGAGGCCATCGTCGCCGACATTGGCCCGAAGGTCCTCGAGCTGATCCGCGCCGCTGGCGGCTGAGCCGTCCAGTGCCTGTGCAAGCTTCTTAACGGAAGGTAAAAACGCGATCTTTTCTTCAATGTTTTCAATGGGAGAGGTCATGTCGCACCGTGCGACACCCGTGCGACCCGTCGCTGGAGAACCGGCGTCCGGACCCGCCTCAGCCCCGCTCGCGCAGCAGCCGAGCTTTCTGGCGGTCCCAGTCGCGCTTCTTCTCGGTGTCGCGCTTGTCCACCGTCTTCTTGCCCTTGGCGAGGCCGAGGAGCAGCTTCGCACGGCCCCGGTCGTTGAAGTAGAGCTTGAGCGGCACCAGCGTCATGCCCTCGCGGCCGATCCCCTGCCAGAGCTTGGAGAGCTCGCGCTTGTTGACCAGCAGCTTGCGCCGCCGCCGCTCGTCATGGCCGAAGGATTTCGCCTGGATATAGGCCGGGATGTAGCCGTTGATCAGCCACAGCTCGCCCCCCTCGACCGTGGCATAGCTCTCGGCGATGTTGGCCTTGCCGGTGCGCAGGCTCTTGACCTCCGAGCCCTCGAGCACGATCCCGGCCTCCAGATCGTCCTCGATCGCATAATTGTAGCGCGCGCGCCGGTTCTCGGCGACGACCTTGGTGCGGGGTTCGGGCTTCGGTGCCATGACCGCGACGCTCTAGCCGAGCGCCTAGCACCTGTCCATGGCGTTGACGCACGGCTCGTATCGACATATCATGCAATATGGATATGAGTTCCGCCCTCGCGGCCTTCGCCGCCCTCTCCCAGCCGACGCGGCTCGAGGTCTTCCGGCTTCTGGTCCGCGCCGGGCCCGAGGGGATGGGCGCGGGCGAGATCGCCGCCGCGCTCGACGTGCGCCAGAACACCATGTCCGCCAATCTCGGCGTGCTGCTCCAGGCGGGGCTGGTGCGCAACGCGCGGCAGGGCCGCAGCATCCGCTACTTCGCCGACATGGAGGGGATGCGCGGCCTGCTCGCCTTCGTCATGGAGGATTGCTGCGGCGGCCGGCCGGCGCTCTGCCGGCCGGTGATCGACGCCATCGCCTGTCCCTGCTGAGGTCGCCCATGCGAGACAAACCCTACGACGTCCTGTTCCTGTGCACCGGCAATTCCGCCCGCTCGCTGATCGCCGAGGCGATCCTCGCCCGCGAGGGCCACGGCCGCTTCCGCGCCCGGTCGGCAGGATCGGCGCCCCGACCCGCGCCGCATCCCTACACGCTCGATCTGCTCGGGCGGCTCGGCCATCCGCTCGGCGGCGTCCGCTCCAAGAGCTGGGACGAATTCGCCGCACCCGGCGCGCCGCCGATGGATTTCGTCATCACCGTCTGCGACGCCGCCGCGGCCGAGACCTGTCCGCTCTGGCCCGGCCA
>JBBQRM010000323.1:0-4182 GCA_038214855.1 Rhodobacterales bacterium
TCCGGCTTGGTCTCGGCGGGGGGCTCGGGATCGGTCCCGCGCCGTTCGCGGCGCTTCGTCACGAGTTCCGAGCGGGCTTGCATCAGCGCATCAAATTTTTGCAAGATGCTCCCCCGCTCGGGAATTCGGAACTGGGCGTGCATGAAGATGGGTGCGGCTCCGTTCTTTCCTGGCCGTGCTTTTCTTAGGGCCCCGATCACCGCTGCGGCCGCAGCGGTGTCGTTCTTGTCCAAGGCTGCGAACGACAGACTGCGCGTGCTGCTGAACAGCGAAAAGATACCCGGGAGCGCAGCGGCCACTGCAGATAGGATCGGCGGAGGGGCGATCCAGTTAAGGTCGGGAGCGGGGGGGGTGTCAGACCGTAACAGCAGTTCCTTAGCGCGCGTCAGGAGCGCCGTAATAACAGATTCGGCTTCATAAAAGCTCGCGCCGACGGTGGCCAGATCGAAGTCCGGGGTGACAAAGATGCAGCAAGTGTTCTTTGCGTCAATGCAGCCCTTCAAGTCGACGGCGAGCGCGCGGGCCGCGGCTTGCAGCGCGAGGAAGCCGAGCCGCGTCGCGGACTGGACCTGATCCGCAGGCGGCGCGGTGCCGCCGCTCGCGAGCTCCGACAATTCTGCAATCAGAGCCTTCCAGCGGGCGAGTTCGGTCTCGAGGTCCGGCTTGGGGGTCTCGGCAGGGGATTGCGTCTTATCAGCTTCTAATTTGCCTTCGGCCATTGGCATGTCCCCGCGCCGGATGGTCTTGGCGGCGCCATTCGGCGAAAGCCAAGGATTGCACTCGCCGCGCGTTGGCGTCAAGGAGATCGTCCATTGTGGCCTCGCACGTCCAGATCGAGCGACACGGAGATCGACCGGAATGCTGGATGCGGCACCATCCTGCCGGCGCCTCGACCAGGCTCTGGTCGAAGCCGGCCTCGCCCCCAGCCGCGCCCGCGCCCGGGCGCTGATCGAGGCCGGCGCGGTGCGGGTGGACGGCGCGCCTGCGAGCGAGCCGGCGCAGACGGTCCCGCCGGGCACGGCGCTCGCTCTCGCCGCCGATCCCAACCCCTACGTCTCGCGCGCCGCGCTCAAGCTCGCCCATGCGCTCGACGCCTTCGGCCTCGATCCCGCCGGCGCCGTGGCCCTCGATCTCGGCGCCTCGACGGGCGGATTCAGCCAGGTGCTGCTCGAGCACGGGGCTGCCGAGGTCTGGGCGGTGGACGTGGGCCACGGCCAGCTCGCGCCCCAGCTGCGCGCCGATCCGCGGATCCGTGCGATCGAGGGGCTGAACGCCCGCGACCTGACCGAAGCCCACGTCCCCGCGCCCGACTGGATCGTAGCCGACCTCTCCTTCATCTCCCTGACCAAGGCCCTGCCATCCGCGCTCGTGCTGGCACTGCCGGGTGCCGTGCTCATAGCCCTGATCAAGCCGCAGTTCGAGGTCGGCCCCGCCCATGTCGGCAAGGGCGGCATCGTTCGCGACCCCGCGGCCATCTCCCGCGCCCGCAGCGGGATCGCAGGCTTTCTCACCCAGTCCGGCTGGCGGATCACGGGCGAGACCGAAAGCCCGATCCGAGGCGGCGACGGCAACGCCGAGTTCCTCGTCGCCGCCCGCAAGGCCGTGGTGAAGACCGTGCAAGACCTTAACAACATGTAAAAACACGGTTTTTTATCAAATGATTTCAATGGCCGGATCCACCTTTCACAGTGAAAGGCCGTGAAAGCCGCCCCTTTCAAGCCTCCGCCAGAAGCCCCGCCAGGTCCAGCCGCCGCGCTACCATCGCGAGCCCGCCCTCGGCATCGCGCGGCCACTCCTGGGGCGCCCGGTCCCAGTAGAGCTCCAGCCCGTTCCCGTCCGGGTCGCGCAGATAGAGCGCCTCCGACACCCCGTGGTCCGAGGCCCCGTCGAGCGTCACCCCCGCCGCCTCGAGCCGCCTCAGCGCATCCGCGAGGTCTGCCCGCGTCGGGTAGAGGATCGCCGCGTGGAAGAGCCCGGTATGCCCCGGTCCCGGCGGCGTCCCGCCCCGGCTCTCCCAGGTGTTGAGCCCGATATGGTGGTGATAGCCCCCTGCCGACAGGAACGCCGCCCGATCGCCGAAGCGCTGCTGGACCTCGAAGCCGAGCACGCCGGAATAGAAGCCGATGGCGCGCTCCAGATCCGCGACCTTCAGATGCACATGCCCGATCCGGGCACCCGCGGCGATGGGTGACGCCATGGCCGGCCTCCTTGCGCTGTTGACGCCGCCAGACTAAGCCCCCGGGACGCCGGAACAGAAGCCCCCGGCCCGGAAACGCCGCGTTTCGCCATGCATCCCACCCAAGTCAGGATCGAACGCATGGACCCCGACGGCCGCGGCGTCGCCGCCGACGGGACCCGCGTGCCCTTCACCCTGCCCGGCGAGGTCGTGCGCCTCGACGCCGGGGCCGCCGTCGTGGTCGAGCCCGCACCCGAGCGCGTCGCCCCCGCCTGCCGCCACTTCGGCACCTGCGGCGGCTGCGCTGTCCAGCACGCCTCCGATGCCTTCCTCGCCGAGTGGAAGCGCGCCCAGCTCGCGCGGGTCCTCGCGTCCCGCGGCCTCGCGCCGCCACTCGCGCTCACCCCGGCCGCCCCGCCGCATTCCCGCAGGCGGGCGGTCTTCGCGGGGCGGCGGACGAAGAAGACCGTGGTCGTGGGCTTCCATGCCCGCCGCTCCGAGGCGGTCTTCGATCTGGTCGAATGTCCGCTCGTGCGCCCAGAGCTCGTCGCCGCGAAGCCCGCGCTCGCCGCCGTCACCCGCGCCGGGGCCACGCGCGCGCGGCCGCTGCGGCTGTCGCTCACCCACGGCCCCGCCGGGCTCGACCTCGACGCGCAGGACGGACGGACCCTCGACGCGAACCTGCGCGCCAGCCTCGCCGCACTGGCCGAGGCCCACGATTTCGCCCGCCTCGCCTGGGACGGCGAGACGGTGGCGCTGCGCCGCCCGCCGCACCAGCTCTTCGGATCGGCCCGGGTCGTTCCGCCGCCCGGCGCCTTCCTGCAGCCGACCGCCGAAGGCGAGGCGGCGCTGCTCGCGGCGGTCCGGGAGGCGGTGGGCAGGGCGCCGCGGACAGCCGACCTCTTCGCCGGTTGCGGCACCTTCGCGCTGCCGCTCGCCGAGGCCGCCGAGGTCCATGCGGTGGAGGGGGAGGGCGCGATGCTCGCAGCGCTCGACGCCGGCTGGCGCGCCACGCCCGGCCTCCGGCGCGTGACCACCGAGCGGCGCGACCTCTTCCGCCGGCCGCTGCTGCCGCACGAGCTCGACGCCTTCGCCGGCGTCGTGCTCGACCCGCCGCGCGCGGGCGCCGAGGCGCAGGCGAGGGCGCTCGCCGCCTCGCGCGTGCCCCGCATCGCCGCGGCCTCCTGCAACCCGGCCACCTTTGCCCGCGACGCGGCCATCCTCGTCGCCGGTGGCTACCGGCTCGAAGCGGTGACGGTCGTGGACCAGTTCCGCTGGTCGACGCATATCGAACTGGTGGCGCGGTTCACCCGCTGAGACGGGGCTCATCCGCGCGGGTGCCGGTGTACCGGCCAGACCTCGAGCACCCCGGCGCAAAGGACCAGTCCGCCGCCGATGATCTCCAGGGGCCCCAGCTGTTCGCCGGCAAGCACGGTCGCCGAGATCGTCCCCAGCAGGACCTCCGTCATCATCAGGATGCCGACGCGAGCCGGATCGAGACGTGACGCCGCCCACATCAGGCCTGCCATCGACGCTGCCCACCAGAGGCCGCCCGCGGCAAGGACCCAGCCGGCGGCAGGCCCGATCGCCTCCGACGAAACTGCGCCCGGCAAGGGCTCCAGGGCAGGAGCGAGCACGAGCGCCCCCGCGCATGCGCCTGCCGCGAACACGAAACTCGCCTCGCCCGGTTCCAGCTCCGGCTTCGCCCGGATACCGGTCGTGGCGAAAGACAGAGGATCCCGGATATCAGCGCCAGCCATTCTCCGGTGCCGCGAGGGACGGGATGCGAATAGGCCGGCACGTTGAACCACTCGGGGACGATGGCGCGCCATTTGCTGGAGGCGAAGACACGATCGAACATGCGGACGAGGTCGTGTCGCGGAGTTGGTGGAAATTCTTCGGCGGCGTAATCTCCGGGTGACTTGCAACCACCCAACCGGCGGCGGTAGCCGCCAGGGAGATCACGCCATGAACCAGATTACAGAGACCTCGACCGTTTCGCTACT
>JBBQRM010000324.1:0-4178 GCA_038214855.1 Rhodobacterales bacterium
CGCTGGCCGACTACCTGATCGAGGAGGTGCAGGAGGTCTATCGCCTGCAGGGTGTGAAGATCAACGACAAGCACATCGAGGTGATCGTCCGTCAGATGCTGCAGAAGTGGGAGATCGCCGAGTCGGGCGGCACGACACTTCTGAAGGGCGAGCAGGTCGACAAGATCGAGTTCGACGAGGAGAACGAGAAGGCCGAGGCCCAGGGCCGCGCGCCCGCAAAGGGGGCGCCGATCCTGCTCGGCATCACCAAGGCGAGCCTGCAGACCCGCAGCTTCATCTCGGCGGCCTCGTTCCAGGAGACCACGCGCGTGCTCACCGAAGCGGCGACGCAGGGCAAGCGCGACAAGCTCGTGGGCCTCAAGGAGAACGTGATCGTCGGCCGGCTGATCCCGGCGGGCACCGGCGGTGCGACCCAGGCGATCAAGCACGTCGCCCAGGAACGCGATGCGAAGATCATCGCCCAGCGCCGCGACGAAGCCGCCGCCGCCCTCGCGGCCGCGGAGGCAGAGAGCGTTCCAGCCGACGTCGAGGCCGAATAGCGCAGCACCCGCGCCACCCGCCGCCGATACGGGCGGGTGGCGCGGAGGCTCGCGGCCTCAGTTGCTTTCTTCGGCGGGAACCAACTCGATGGTCGGCGTCTCGATCTCCTTGGTCTCGGTGTCGACATCGATGTCGATATCGGGAACCTCGACCTCGGTCGTCTCGGTGCCGACCGCGATCTCCCCGGTCTCGACCTCCGCCGCCGGCAGCTGACCGCCTTCCACCGTCACCTCGGGCAGTTCGGCCTCCTGGGTCTGGTTGATGTTCAGAAATCCCGTCCAGACGGCGATTACGCCGATGACCACGACGGCGACGACCAGATAGAGCAGTGTCTTCACGTCCGTTCTCCTTCTTGCATGTCGCGCGCGACGGGAACGATCGCCACGCGCGCAGGCACCGGGTCGGTGCCGCGGCTCGCTATCGTTCCTGAAGTTGCAAGATAATCACCGCGAATCACCTCGGGTTGAGACTGTGGCGCCGCTGCCGGTTCCTCCGCAACCGCGACCCCAGCCGCCTCTGGCCAGCGGGCGACGTTTCGCCTAAGCCCGGGCACATTCGCAGCCACGGAGCCCACATGGCCCGCACCCTGATCACCTCCGCCCTGCCCTACATCAACGGCATCAAGCACCTCGGCAACCTCGTGGGCAGCCAGCTGCCGGCCGACGTCCACGCCCGCTACCTGCGGGCGCGCGGGCACGAGGTGCTGTTTCTATGCGCCACCGCCGAGCACGGCACCCCCGCAGAGCTCGCCGCCGCCAGGGCCGGCGAGCCGGTCGCCGCGTATTGCCAGCGGATGTGGGCGGTTCAGAAGCGGCTGGCGGATGGCTTCCGCCTCTCCTTCGACCATTTCGGCCGCTCCTCGAGCCCGCAGAACCACCGGCTGACGCAGGCCTTCGCCGGCCGTCTCGCCGATGCCGGGCTGATCGAGGAGGTGACGGAGAAACAGGTCTTCTCCCGCGCCGACGGCCGCTTCCTGCCCGACCGCTACATCGAGGGCACCTGCCCGAACTGCGGCTATCCCCGCGCGAGGGGCGACCAGTGCGAGAACTGCACCAAGCAGCTCGACCCCACCGACCTGATCGACCCGCGCTCGGCCATCTCCGGCTCGACCGACCTCGAAGTGCGCGAGACGCGGCATCTCTACCTCCGCCAGTCGAAGCTGCGCGACGAGATCCGCGCCTGGATCGACGCGCAGGTGAACTGGCCGGTGCTCGCCACCTCGATCGCCCGCAAGTGGCTGGACGACGGCGACGGGCTCCAGGACCGCGGCATCACCCGCGACCTCGACTGGGGTGTGCCGGTCCGCCGCGGCGACGCGCCCTGGCCGGGGATGGAGGGCAAGGTCTTCTACGTCTGGTTCGACGCGCCGATCGAATACATCGCCTGCGCGGCCGAATGGGCCGAGGCGCAGGGCCTGGGCGAGGACGCCTGGCGCCGCTGGTGGCGCCTCGACGAAGGCGCGGGCGACGTGCGCTATGTCCAGTTCATGGGCAAGGACAACGTGCCCTTCCACACGCTCAGCTTTCCCGCGACGCTGATCGGCTCGGGCGAGCCGTGGAAGCGCGTCGACTACATCAAGGCGTTCAACTACCTCAACTACGACGGCGGCAAGTTCTCCACCTCCGAGGGCCGGGGCGTCTTCATGGACCAGGCGCTCGAGATCCTGCCGTCGGACTACTGGCGCTGGTGGCTGATGTCGAACGTTCCCGAGGGCTCGGACGCGAACTTCACCTGGCAGAGCTTCCAGGCCGGCGTCAACAAGGACCTCGCCGACGTGCTCGGCAATTTCGTCAGCCGCGTCACCAAGTTCGCCCATGCCCGCTTCGGCGCCGCCGTGCCCGAGGCCGGCGCCTACGGCCCGGCCGAGGATGCCGTGACCGCCGAGATCGCCCGCCGTCTCGAAACCTATCAGGCACAGATGGATGCGATCGAGATGCGCAAGGCGGCGCAGGAGCTGCGGGCGATCTGGGCCGTGGGCAACGAATACCTGCAGGCCGCCGCCCCCTGGAGCCACTTCAAGACCGATCCCGACCGCGCCGCCGCGATCACGCGGTTCGCGCTCAACCTCGTGCGCCTCTATGCGGTTCTGAGCGAGCCATTCATCCCCGACGCCTCCGACACGCTGCTGCGCGCGCTCCATCTCGAGGACGCCGACTGGCCCAACGACGTGGCGGCGACCCTCGCCGCCCTGCCGCCCGGCCACGGCTTCGACGTGCCGGACGTCCTTTTCGCCAAGCTCGACGACGCTCGCCGTGACGCGCTCGCCGCCCGCTTCGGCGGCGTCTGACCCCCGGGGCCGGCTCCGCGGGCGGGGCTAGGCGAGGAGCGCCGCCTTGCGCGTCTCGATCCAGCACTTGCCGCCGGGTCCGCTCGCAACATCGGTGCAGCAGAAGAAGCACCACTGAAAGACGCAGATCCAGAAGCAGCCCCAGACTTCGATGGTGATACCGCTCCTCAGCTTCGACAGGAAGACCACCACCTCCTCCGGCTTCGCGGGGCGCGGCACGTCGAGCTTGCCAAGCGCTTCCCGAAACAGCTCGGCGACCTCCTTGGGAATGTTCTTGTCGGTCGCGTCGCAGCCCTCCGCCTCGATGCCCACCACCATTCCGTCCCTAACGACGGCATAGGCCATGCTCTTGCAAGGCGCGCCGCGAAGCGTTCCGATCTCGATCCTGTGCACGCCGCGCGACAGCTTCTCGGGATCGAGCAGCGCAACGGAGTCCAGAACGTCGAGCTTTGGGGCATGAACCTCCACCGGAACCGCCTTGTTAAAAACCAAGGCCGCTGTCGTATCGCCTCGTCCATCCGTCTGCACGATGTCTCTCCTTGTGGATGTCGCCGCGCCAGTCTGGTTTGCACCTCTGCCGGGGCCTATTGCACGACGGGCCTGCTCGGCGCCGCGAACACGCAATAGGTCCCGCCGCCGGGGGAGCTACAGCACGTGACGCAGTACCCCCAGATGCAGATGCGGATACAGCCCGAGACCCCGATGGGCGGCGGCATGCCGACGTTGAGCGAGGAGAAAAACTCCGCGACGGGGACGGCCTCACGGCCTCCCGACTGGCCCAGCCGCTCCATCGCTTCCGCGAACAACGCTCCGAAGCCGCCTGACGGATCCTCTCCGACATCGTCGCCGACCTCGGTCTCGATGCCGACCACCTGTCCGTTCCGGATGCGGGCGGCCAGGATGCCGCCGCAGCACGCGTCCCGGAGCGTCCCGATCTCCACCCGGTGCTCGCCGCGGGAGAGCTGCGCCAGGTCCAGGGCGCCGACGGAGGAAAACGGCTCGAACTCGGGAAGATGCACCTCTACCGGCACCTCCTTCTCGAACGTAGAGATGGGCGAATTATTCGTGCGGTCAACCTCGGCTACCATTGCCAATCTCTCCCTCTAAGGAAGTTGGGTGCAACATCTAATCTAATAAATACGATGTATATCACCGAATCATCTTACAAACAAGTTCCGAAGGCGCGGTCGCTCGGCCCCTATGACTTCAGCCCGTCCCAGGCCCCAGCCGCGCTCGTTCTCCCGGGAGCGACCGTCATGCCCAGACGCGCGGGGCGCCGGGCGTGAGAAATCTTAACGGAACATGAAAACGCGAACTATTCGCCAATGATTTCAATGGCCATCATCATGTT
>JBBQRM010000325.1:0-4174 GCA_038214855.1 Rhodobacterales bacterium
GCGGGGCTCCTGTGCAACGATGCCGAGCTTCGAAAGGCCGAGGGTCACTGGACCGTGGCCGGAGATCCGATGGAGGGCGCATTGGTCGCGCTCGCCGTCAAGGCCGGTCTGGAGCCAGATCGCCTTCGCCAGGAGTGGAGCCGCATCGACGCCATTCCGTTCGACGCCAAGCATCGCTTCATGGCCACACTCAATCAGGCGGCGGAGGGGACCAGGCGGATATTCGTGAAGGGCGCGCCGGACGAGCTCTTGCGGCTGTGCACGGCTCAATCCGACAGCGACGGTACGGCCCCGCTAGACACAGGCTATTGGACGGAGCGGATCGCGACGGCGGCTGCCGGCGGCGAGCGAGTGCTCGGTTTTGCGGCCAAGACGGCTTCACCGAGCCTCGACACGATCGATTTCTCCGACCTGGAGGACGGTCTTGTCTTCCTGGGTCTCGTCGGCTTCATCGATCCGCCGCGCGAGGAGGCGATGGTCGCGATTGCCGAGTGTCGCTCGGCTGGGATCAAGGTGAAGATGATCACTGGCGATCACGGTGCGACTGCGGCGGCAATCGCACGCCAGTTAGGACTTGGGGAGAATCCGAAGGTTCTAAGCGGCCGCGAGCTTGACGCGATCTCGGACGAGGCACTGCCGGCCGTCGTCGCAGACACCATCGTCTTCGCTCGCACGAACCCGGAACACAAGCTGCGGATCGTCAGAGCGCTGCAGTCGACGGGGGCGGTCGTTGCGATGACCGGCGACGGTGTCAACGACGCGCCATCCCTGAAGCAGGCCAATGTCGGTATCGGCATGGGACGCAAGGGCACCGATGCGGCGAAGGAAGCCTCGCAGATGGTGCTGCTCGACGACAATTTCGCCTCGATCGTCGCCGCGATCCACGAAGGGCGGGTGGTCTACGACAACATCCGCAAGGTGGTCGCCTGGACATTGCCGACCAACGGCGGCGAAGCCCTGCTGGTGATCGCCGCCATCCTGTTCAATTTCACCCTGCCGATGTCGCCGGTCCAGATCCTCTGGATTAACCTCGTCACCTCCGCCACGCTCGGCCTCGCGCTGGCCTTCGAGCCCGCCGAACCGGACGTCATGCAGCGAAAGCCGCGGCCGGTCGGCGAGGGATTGCTGACACCTATGCTGATCTGGCGGGTGTTTTTCGTCTCCTTCCTCTTCCTCGTCGCGGCCCTCGGCATGTTCTTCTACGCGCTCGAGAAAGGGGAGGATATCCAGACCGCTCGCACGATGGTCGTCAACACATTGGTCGCCATGGAGATCTTCTATCTCTTCAACGTGCGTTATCTTCACACGACGTCGATCAGCTTGCGGGGCGTGCTCGGGACCCCGGCCGTCATCATCGCTCTCGGCGTCGTCGTCCTGGCGCAGGTCGCCTTTACCTACCTGCCGGTCATGCAGCAGCTCTTCGAGACGCGCCCGATCGGGTTGAGCGACGGCCTGCTGATCTTGGCGGTGGGGGTGATCCTGATGATCGTCCTGGAGATCGAAAAGAGCGTCATGCGGCGAACGGGATGGCTGAGGACGTGAGGCCGGGACCGATGTCGTTTCCTACGAGGGGCACAGCAAAGCCACGTTTCCAGGAGAACGAAGTGATCACAGATCTTTCGCCGGCGCCGTATGGAGCGCCCCCCCTCGCGGAGACGGAACTCCACCTGCTCGATCGTTACTGGCGCGCCGCAAACTACCTCTCGGTCGGGCAGATCTACCTCCTCGATAACCCGCTCCTGCGCGAGCCGCTCGAGGCCGAACACGTCAAGCCAAGACTGCTCGGTCATTGGGGAACGACGCCGGGCCTCAATTTCGTCTATGTGCATCTCAACCGAGTCATCCGGGCGCGTGACGCGTCGGTTCTCTATGTCTGCGGTCCCGGCCACGGCGGCCCGGGCATGGTAGCCAATACTTACCTGGAGGGTGTCTACAAAGAAATTTATCCCGAGATCGGCCAAAACGCCGAAGGGATGCGACGGCTCTTCCGGCAGTTCTCCTTTCCGGGCGGGATTCCGAGCCATGCAGCGCCAGAGACGCCCGGTTCGATCCATGAAGGAGGCGAGCTTGGCTACGCGCTGGTTCATGCGTTCGGGGCTGCGCTGGACAATCCGGACCTCGTTGTCGCCTGCGTCGTCGGCGACGGCGAGGCTGAGACCGGCCCGCTCGCGGCGTCCTGGCACTCCAACAAGTTCCTCAATCCGGCCACGGACGGTGCCGTCCTACCAATCCTGCATCTGAACGGCTACAAGATCGCCAATCCGACGATCCTGGCGCGCATGAGCGGCGATGAGCTCCGCAGCCTCTTCGTCGGCTACGGCTACGAACCGCTGTTCGTCGAGGGTGAGGAGCCCGCCGCCATGCACCGCGCGATGGCGGCCACCATGGACGAGGCGTTCGTGCGCATCGCCGACATCCAGTCCGCCGCGCGTTCGGGCCGATCCTCGGCACGGCCTCGCTGGCCGATGATCGTGCTGCGCAGCCCCAAGGGCTGGACCGGCCCGAAGGAGGTGGACGGCAAACGGGTCGAAGGCTTCTGGCGCTCGCACCAGGTACCGATCTCCAACGCCCGCAAGGACGACGATCATCGCCGCCTTTTGGAGGAATGGATGCGCGGCTATGGCCCCGAGGATCTGTTCGACGAGACCGGGCGGCTAAGACCGGAACTCGCCGCGCTGGCGCCGAAGGGCGAGCGGCGCATGGGCGCCAGTCCGCATGCCAACGGCGGGTTGCTGCGCACCGATCTGAAGCGGCCCGGTGTCGAAGAATTCGCCGTCACCGTGCCGCATCCGGGCGATGCGACCGCGGAAGCGACGCGCGTGCTCGGGCGTTACCTGCGCGGGGTCGTCGAGATCAACGCCGCGACGCGGAATTTTCGCATCTTTGGTCCCGACGAGACCGCCTCCAATCGGCTGGACGCGGTGTTCGAGGTGACGACCGCGTGTGGATGGACGCGATCGAGCCCTACGACGTCTCCCTCGCCGCCGAGGGGCGCGTCATGGAGGTGCTCAGCGAGCATCTGTGCCAGGGCTGGCTGGAGGGCTATCTCCTCACCGGCCGTCACGGCCTCTTTTCCTGCTACGAAGCCTTCATCCACATCGTGGATTCGATGTTCAACCAGCATGCCAAATGGCTGAAGGTGTCGCGCGAGCTGGTATGGCGGGCACCCATCGCTTCGCTCAACTATCTCCTGACGTCCCATGTCTGGCAGCAGGATCACAACGGCTTCAGCCACCAGGATCCCGGCTTCGTCGATCTGGTCGTCAACAAGAAGGCTGATGTTGTCCGCGTCTATTTCCCGCCGGACGCCAACACGCTTCTGTGCGTCGCCGATCACTGCCTCGCCACCTATGATCGGGTGAACGTGATCATCGCCGGCTAGGCGCCGGCGCCGCAATGGCTGACGATGGACGAGGCCCGGGCGCATTGCGCCGCCGGAATGGGTGCTTGGGACTGGGCCGGCACGGTGCGCGACAGCGAGGCGCCCGACATCGTCCTCGCCTGCGCCGGCGACGTCCCCACCATCGAGGCGGTGGCCGCGGCCCACCTCCTGCGCGACGCGCTTCCGGACCTCAAGGTCCGGCTGGTCAACGTCGTCGGCCGAGGAGCGTGCGCGCATCATGGCTCACGCGGACGAGGCCGGCGCCGATGCCGAGGACCGGCGCGCTCTCGAGTGGGAGCTTGCCAACCCGCGGCCGCTCGACGAGCTCATCGGGCAGGTGCGGGACCAGGAGACAGCCGAGGAATTCTACCTCGCCTCGCGAATGGCGGTGGACGGCATGACTGATGCGAACCACGCCTATCTTGTCCGGCTGCGCGAGCGGCTGGGGCTCGCCGAGCAAGAGGCGGCGGAGATCGACAACCTTGCGACGTGACGGGGCGCCGCACACTTGTCCGACACTGCCCGCGTCTCGATCCGGGCCCGCCGAAGCATGGGCGGGAGACGAAGTAAAGAAGCCAGACGGCGCGCCATGGCACCACGGCCGCCGGACGACATTGAGACGGTAGACCGCGTAACAGTCAACCCGCTGGCGCGGGCGTATCGCTGGCGGAAGGAGCTGGACACGGGCGTGCAAGCGACGCTGCAGGATCTGGCGAGGGCGAAGGGCGTCGCGCCGTCCTACGTGAGCCAGGTCCTCCGATTGACGCTGATGGCGCCGGAGTTCGTGAAGGC
>JBBQRM010000326.1:0-4169 GCA_038214855.1 Rhodobacterales bacterium
GAGCATTGGGACGGGGTCGATGCGCTCTTCGCCAGGTACGAGGGGTTGGCGCCGGGCGAAAAGAAGCGCCAGGTGAGTGCGGGTGTTCCCTACGGACGGATGGGCACGGCGGAGGACCTGACCGGCATGGCGGTGTTTCTCGCGAGCGCCGAGGCCGATTACATCGTCGCGCAGACCTACAACGTGGACGGCGGCCAATGGATGAGCTGACGCCCGTGCCTCTGTCTCTCGAGACGCTGCCGGACCTGCGCGCACGGGTGGCGCGGCCGAGCTATGCCCGCGCGGGTTTGTCAGCCGGCATCGTGCATTTCGGGGTGGGCAACTTCCACCGCGCGCATCAGGCGGTCTATCTCGACCGGTTGTTCGAAGCGGAACGCGACCACGACTGGGCGGTGGTGGGCGCGGGCGTGACCGGCCACGACGCGGCGATGCGTGCGGCGCTCGCGCCGCAGGACTGGCTGAGCACGGTGGTCGAGCAATCCGCCGCGCGCTCGACGGCGCGGGTGACCGGCGCGATGATCGACGTGCTGGCGCCGGGCGACGCCGCCGCGATCGTGGCGAAGCTGGCGGACCCTGCTATCCGCATCGTGTCGCTGACGGTGACGGAGGGCGGGTATTTCATCGATCCCGCGACCGGCGTCTTTGACGCGGAGCATCCGGCGATCCGTGCCGATGCCGCAGCACCCGACCGGCCGAAGACGGTCTTCGGGCTGATCCTTGCGGGCCTCAGCGCGCGCCGGGCCGCGGGGACGCCGGCTTTCACGGTGCTCTCCTGCGACAACGTTCCGCACAACGGCGAGGTGGCGCGCAATGCCGTCGCCGGGGTCGCGGAGGCGACCGACGTCGGCCTCGCCGCCTGGGTGCGCGAGACTGCGGCCTTCCCGAACGGCATGGTGGACCGGATCGCGCCGGCGACCGGGGACCGGGAGCGGGCGATGGTGCGCGCGGACTTCGGCGTCGCGGACGCCTGGCCGGTCTTTTGCGAGGACTTCATCCAGTGGGTGCTTGAGGACCGCTTCCCCGCCGGCCGGCCGGCGCTCGAGACGGTGGGCGTGACCTTCGTGGACGACGTGACGCCGTTCGAGACGATGAAGATCCGCATTCTCAACGGCGGGCACGCGCTGATCGCCTATGCCGCCGGGCTAATGGACATCCATTTCGTGCACGAGGCGATGGAGGACGACCTCGTGCGGGGTTTCCTCGACCGGGTCGAGCGGGAGGAGGTGTTGCCGGTGGTGCCGCCGGTGCCGGGGACCGACCTCGTGGCCTACCTCGCGAAGGTGACGGAGCGCTTCGCCAACCCCAAGATCGGGGACACGGTTCGCAGGCTGTGCCTCGACGGGTCGAACCGGCAGCCGAAGTTCATCATCCCTACGATCGCCGACCGGCTGGCTGAGGGCGCGGGAATCGATGGGCTGGCGCTGGGGTCCGCGCTCTGGTGCCGCTACTGCGCCGGGACGACGGACGGCGGCGCCGAGATCGCGCCGAACGATCCGGATTGGGCGCGGCTGACGGCGGTGGCGCGGGCGGCGCGGGAGGATCCAGGGGCCTGGCTGGGGATGGGCGACATCTATGGCCGGGTCGGGGCGGACCCGCGGTTCCGGGACGCCTTCGCGGCGCATCTGGCGGGGCTGTGGCGGGACGGGACGCAGGCGTGCCTGCGGGTCTATCTCGAGCGGGCGGGGTGAGACGGTCGTGGGAAGGGCAGACGCCGGGCAGGCTGGGGGGTGCGTCCCGTACGAGAGTGCTCAAGCTTGAGCAAATCGACAACATATTGAAACACAACGATTTTTTGCACATCATTAACCACCTGGAAAGGATTTCCCCCCTGGGGCGGGGCATTTCCGAAGGCGGCCAGGCAAGTGGGGCCGCGAAAAAGAATGGGCAACGTCCGGCCTGCGGCGCGGCGGCCGGATGACGCCGCGCGCGGGGCTCGTCATCTTCGATTGCGACGGTGTGCTGGTGGACAGCGAGCCCCTGTCGCTCAGGGTGCTGGGGGAGACGCTGGCGGAGGCGGGGCTCGCGCTGGACACGGGCACGATCGCCGCGCGGTTTCTCGGCCGCAGCCTCGCCTCGACCGTGCGCATCCTCGGCGACGAGGACGGGCTCGCGCTCGATGCGGCGGCGCTCGCGGAGATGCGCCGGCGGCTCTATGCGGCGTTCCGCGCCGAGCTCGCGCCGATGCCGCATATAGCCCAGACGCTGGATGCGCTCGGGGCGCCGTTCTGCGTCGCCTCGTCGAGCCAGCCCGAGCGGGTCGAATTGAGCCTGCGGCTGACCGGGCTGTGGCCACGGTTCGAGGGACGCGCCTTCAGCGCCGTCGAGGTGGCCGATGGCAAGCCCGCACCGGACCTGTTCTTGTATGCGGCCGCGCGGCTGGGGTATGCTGCCGACCGGTGTCTGGTCGTCGAGGACAGTCCCGCGGGGATCGAGGCGGCGCATCGTGCCGGCATGGCGGTGGTGGGATTTACCGGCGGCGGCCATGCGGCCTTGCCCGCGCATCGTGCGGCGGTGGCGGCGATGCGGCCGGACCGGGTGATCGAGGACATGCGCGCGCTGCCCGCGATCGTGGCGGGAGCGACGCTCGAGGACTGAGGCGGGGATGGACGGACTGCTGGCGGCGGTGGATGTCGGGACCGGCAGCGTGCGCGCCGGCATCTTCACGACAGGCGGTGCGCTCGCTGGACGGGCGGAGCGGCCGATCGCGCTCCACCGACCCGCACCCGACCATGCCGAACAGGACGGCGAGGCCATCTGGGAGGCGGTCTGCGTCTGCGTCCGCGCGGCGCTGGCAGAGGCGGGCGGCACGCCGGCGGAGGTGGCGGGCATAGGCTTCGACGCGACCTGCTCGCTGGTGGTCCGCGACGCGCAGGGCCGGCCGCTGGGCGTGACCCGAGGCGGCGGGGAGGCACGCTGGGACACGATCGTCTGGATGGACCACCGGGCGCAGGCCGAGGCGGAGGAATGTACCCGCTCGGGGCACCGGGTGCTCGACCATATCGGCGGCGTGATGTCGCCCGAGATGCAGGTGCCGAAGCTGATGTGGCTCAAACGGCATCTGCCGGAGGTCTGGGCGCGGGCCGGGCTGATGTTCGACCTGAGCGATTTCCTGACCTGGAAGGCGAGCGGCTCCACCGCGCGCTCGCAATGCACGCTGACGAGCAAATGGACCTATCTCGCGCACGAGACGCCGGGCTGGCAGGCGGATTTCCTCGCGGCGATGGGGGTGGACGACCTGGCGGACCGCGCGGGCCTGCCGGAGACGGCGGTGCCGGTGGGCAGCGACCTCGGTCCGCTGACCGAGGGTGCGGCGGAGGCGCTGGGCCTGACCACCGGCTGCCGGGTGGCGGCGGGGCTGATCGATGCACATGCGGGCGCGATGGGGGTGCTGGGCCGCTATGCCGGCGAGGCCGAGGCGATCGAGCGGCATCTGGCGCTGATCGCGGGCACCTCGAGCTGCGTGATGGCCTTCTCGGAGGCGCCGCGGATGGTGGCGGGCGTCTGGGGGCCATACTTCGGCGCGGTGATGCCGGGGCTGTGGATGAACGAGGGCGGGCAGTCGGTCTCGGGCGGCCTGCTCGACCATGTCTGCCGTGTCTGGGGCGGCGGGGCGGAGCCCGACGCCGATCTGCACGCGCACATCTGCGGGCGGGTGGAAGAGCTGCGCGCCTTGGAGGGGCGGGAGCTGGCGGGGCGACTGCACGTGCTGCCGGACTTCCACGGCAACCGCTCGCCGCTCGCCGATCCGCGGGCGCTGGGGGTGATCAGCGGGCTGACGCTCGACGCCTCGTTCGACGGGCTGTGCCGGCTCTACTGGCGCACGGCGGTGGCGATAGCACTTGGGCTGCGGCACATCCTCGCGCGGATGAACGAGAGCGGCTTTGCCATCGACACGCTGCACGTGACCGGCGGGCATGTGCGCAACCCGCTGCTGATGGAGCTCTACTGCGACGCGACCGGATGCGCCGTGGTCACGCCCGCGGCCGCGGATGCGGTGCTGCTGGGGACCGCGATGGCCGCGGCCGCGGCGGCGGGGCTCTACGCGGACGTGGCCGCGGCCTGCGGCGGAATGGACCAGGGCGGGACTTTGCGCCGGCCCGACGCCGCGGCACGCGACCGGTTCGACCGGGATTTCCGGGTGTTTCTGGAGATACACCGGCAGCGGCGTG
>JBBQRM010000327.1:0-4145 GCA_038214855.1 Rhodobacterales bacterium
GCGTGACTTTGCCGGCGCGATAGGCGTTGAACAACCCTGGGCAGCCCCGCGTCGAATCCGAACGAAACGCCAGTGGATCGAGAAAGGCATCGTCGATCCGGCGGTAGATCACGTCGACCCGCCTGGGGCCCACGGTCGTGCGCATGTAGACGAAATCGCCCTGCACGAACAGGTCCTGGCCCTCGACGATCTCGATGCCCATCTGGTCGGCGAGGAAGGAATGCTCGTAATAGGCGCTGTTGAACGATCCGGGCGACAGCAGCACCACCTGCGGCTCGCGCTCGCATTTTACCGGCGCGACCGAGGCGAGCGTCTGGCGCAGCCGGCCGGCGTAGTCGTCGACCGGGGCGATGCGGGCGGTGCGGAACAGCTCGGGGAAGATCCGCATCATGATCTCGCGGTTCTCGAGCATGTAGCTGACGCCCGAGGGCGTGCGGCAATTGTCCTCGAGCACGAAGAACTCGTCGGGCCCGGTGCGCACGATATCGATGCCGACGATATGGCTGTAGACGCCGCCCGGCGGGTCGATGCCCGCGACCGCAGGCTCGTAGGCCTCGTTGCGATAGACCAGATCCGCAGGCACGATCCCGGCGCGCACGATCTCGGCGCGGTGGTAGACGTCGTGGAGGAAGGCGTTGAGCGCGCGCGCCCGCTGCTTGACGCCGCGCTCCAGCCGGCGCCACTCGGCCTCGGTGAAGATGCGCGGCATCATGTCGAAGGGGATCAGCCGCTCGGTATCGCCGCCCTCGCCGTAGACCGCGAAGGTGATGCCGATGCGCCGGAACAGCGCCTCGGCCTCCTGCTGCTTGCGCGCGAAGGTCTCGGGCGGCGTCTGCTTTACCCAATCGACCAGCGGCGCGTAGGCCGGGCGCAGGGCCTCGCCGTCGAACATTTCGTCGAAGAAGGCTATCGCGGGTCTCCGTCTCCCGATCCGGTCCGACTAGAGGCGAGGCAGACGCCGAACGCAAGCCGGTTCAGCGGGCGGGCGAGCGGCGGCACCGGCGCGGCGGCTGAGCGATCAGGCAGATCGCCGCGGCTGCACGCGGATCGCCCAGGCCCGGGGTCGGGTCGGGGCGGCAGGGGAATTGCACCGCTGCGGCCGATGTGCTTAAGTTTGCGCAAGAGAGCCACGACGCTCCGGGCCGACAGGGATTTGCGTATGCCAGACGAGCGCGGCCACGAGGCTTTCGTGGCCTTCGATCACGTCCAGAAGAGCTACGACGGCGAGACACTGGTCGTGAAGGACCTGAACCTCGGCATCTCGCGGGGTGAGTTCCTGACGATGCTCGGACCGTCGGGATCGGGCAAGACCACCTGCCTGATGATGCTCGCGGGGTTCGAGACCGCGACCCACGGCGACATCCGCCTCGGCGGCCGGCCCATCAACAACATCCCGCCGCACAAGCGCGGCATCGGCATGGTTTTCCAGAACTACGCGCTGTTCCCGCACATGACCGTCGGCGAGAACCTCGCCTTCCCGCTCCAGGTCCGCAAGATGCCGCGCGCCGAGATCGCGACCAAGGTCGAGCGCGCGCTCGACATGGTCCAGATGGGCGAGTTCGCGGGCCGCCGTCCCGCACAGCTGTCGGGCGGCCAGCAGCAGCGGATAGCCCTTGCGCGCGCGCTCGTCTTCGAGCCGGAGCTGGTGTTGATGGACGAGCCGCTCGGCGCGCTCGACAAGCAATTGCGCGAGCACATGCAGTTCGAGATCAAGCACCTGCACGACCGGCTCGGCGTCACCGTCGTCTACGTGACCCACGACCAGTCCGAGGCGCTGACCATGTCCGACCGCATCGCGGTCTTCAACGACGGCCGCATCCAGCAGCTCGCCCCGCCCGAGGACCTCTACGAGCGGCCCGAGAACGGCTTCGTCGCCCAGTTCATCGGCGAGAACAATACCTTGCGCGGTGCGGTCGAGACGATCGACGGCGAAACCTGCACCGTGCGGCTCGATGACGGGTCGGTGATCGACGCGCTGCCGGTCAACGTCGCGCGCCCCGGCGACCGCACGCTGATCTCGATCCGGCCTGAGCGCGTCGAATTCCGCACCGACCGGCTGCCCGAGGGCGTGCACACGGTAAAGGCCGAGGTGCTGGAGTTCATCTACATGGGCGACATCTTCCGCACCCGGCTCCGGGTCGCGGGCAACGACGAATTCGTGATGAAGTCGCGCAACGCCGTCGATCAGCGGCGCCTCGAGCCCGGCGAGGTGCTCGATATCGGCTGGCTGCCGCAGGATTGCCGCGCCCTCGAGGCGGCATGACCGAATGCCGGCCGCGCCCTGCCCGGGGCGCGGGTCCGATCCTTTGCGTTAACGGGTGCAACAGATGGAGAACCGTATGAGACTCAGACATCTTCTCGGTGCGAGCGCGCTCGCGCTGATGCCGGCCGCGGGCGTCGTAGCACAGGACCTGCCGCCGTGCGAGAACTGCGCCGACAGCATGACCATCGTCTCCTGGGGCGGGGCCTACCAGAGCTCGCAGCAGAAGGCCTATACCGAGCCCTATGCCGAGGCGACCGGCGTCACCATCACCTGGGACGAGAGCTCGAACGAGGCGGTGGCCAAGCTCCGCGCGATGTTCGAGGCCGGCAACGTCACCTGGGATCTCGTCGATGTCGAGGGTCCCGACAGCCAGCGGCTCTGCGACGAGGGCCTGGCGATGGAGGTCGACTTCGACACCGCGCTCAAGGCCGGCGACGACGGCTCCGTCCCGTCGGAGGACTTCGGCGATTCGATGTTCAACGACTGCTTCATCCCGCAGATCGTGTTCTCGACGACCTTCGGCTACCGCACCAACGTCGCGGAATGGAAAGGCCGCGAGCCCGAGGATCTCTGTGCGATCTTCGATCTCGAGAACTTCCCCGGCAAGCGCGCGCTCGAGAAGCGGCCGAAGAAGAACCTCGAATGGGCGCTCTTGTGCGACGGCGTCGCCAAGGAGGACCTCTACGACGTGCTCGAGGAGGAGGGCGGCGTCCAGCGCGCGCTCGACAAGCTCGCGGCGATCAAGGACCAGGTCGTCTGGTGGTCGGCCGGCGCCGAGACGCCGCAGCTGCTCGCCGACGGCGAGGTGGTGATGGGCTCGACCTACAACGGCCGCCTGTTCTCGGTGATCGAGGAGCAGGACCAGCCGGTGAAGATGCTCTGGGACTGGCAGGTCTTCGACTTCGACGGCTGGATCGTGCCCGTGGGCCTGCCCGAGGACCGGCTGAACCGGGTGATGCACTTCCTGAATTGGGCGACCGACACCCAGCGGCTCGCCGATCAGGCGAAGTACATCTCCTACGGCCCGGCGCGCGCCTCGTCGCAGCCGCTGGTCTCGACCCATGCCGAGCTCGGCATCGAGATGGCACCGCACATGCCCACCAACCCCGACAACCAGAAGAACTATCTGGTGAACAATATCGAGTGGTGGGCCGACAATCAGGACGAGGTGGAGGCCCGCTTCCAGTCCTGGCTGGCGCAGTAGGCGCAGGGCGGATCGAGGGCGGGGCCACGACGGCCCCGCCCGGCGACCCGGACGAGAGGGGAGGCTCGGATGACAGACGCGACCGCGGGCCAGCCGCCGCGCCAGGCCGCAGAACCGGTGCTCGCCGTCGACGGGCGCCCGCTCAAGGCGAGCCTGAACCGGGCGCTGCGGGCGCAGAAGCTGCGGGCGCTGATGCTGATCGCACCGCTGCTCGCGTTCGTCCTTCTCACCTTTCTTTTTCCCATCGGCGACATGCTGTTCCGCTCGGTGGAAAACCAGATCGTCCCCGAGACCCTGCCCCGCACGGTGGCCGCGCTCGAGGACTGGGATCCGGAGGCGAGCCCGATCCCCGGCGAGGCGGCCTTCGCGGCGCTGCACGACGATCTCCTGATCGCGGTCGAGGAGAAATCCCACACCCGCCTCGGCGGCCGGCTCAACTACGAACAATCCGGCATCTCGTCGCTGATGCGCAAGACCGGCCGCGACGTCGAGGACATGGACCCCGCCCTGCCCTTCCAGGCGCAGTTCCTCGAAACCGACGAGGACTGGGGCGATCCGGCGGTCTGGCGGACGATCGAGACCTTTTCTGGCAACTACACCAGCGGCTATCTGCTGAACGCCGTTGATCTCGAGAAGACCTACGAGGGGATCGGGGTGAAGCCCCCACGCAGCGTGTCT
>JBBQRM010000328.1:0-4139 GCA_038214855.1 Rhodobacterales bacterium
TCGAAGGCTGCGTCCTCGCCGTCCGGCCAGGCGAGCACCAGCGTGCAACGAAAGCGCGCGGTGCGCGGCTCGGGCGCGCCCGCCGCCTCCAGCGCCTCCCAGGTGCGCCGCATCGCGACGACGAAGTCGCGGCCGCGCGGCGTCTCGGCCCAGTCGGCGGTGTAGACGCCGGGTGCGCCCCCCAGCGCGTCCACCTCGATGCCGCTGTCGTCGGCGAGCGCCGGGTGGCCGCTCGCGTGCGCCGCGGCATGGGCCTTGATCCGGGCGTTGCCGAGAAAGCTCGTCGCGATCTCGGCCGGCTCCGCGAGGCCCAGCGCCTTCGCCGACAGCACCTCGAGCGGGTAGGGGCCGAGCAACGCCTCGATCTCGCTGAGCTTGCCGTCGTTGTGGGTCGCGACCACCAGCCTCGGCCCGATCGCCCGCCGCGTCACGCCACCGCCGCGCGCTGCGCCGCGACGAGGGCTGCCACGCCCGCTTCGGCCAGGCCGAGCATCGCCTCGAGCTCGCCGCGGCTGAAGGAGGCTCCCTCCGCGCTCGCCTGCACCTCGACCAGCCCGCCGTCGCCGGTCATCACGAAATTCGCGTCCGTCCCGGCGTCGCTGTCCTCGGCATAATCGAGATCGAGCACCGGCCGGCCGCTGACGACGCCGCAGCTCACCGCCGCCACGTGCCGCGCCAGCGGATCGGCCTTGACCGCGCCGGCCGCCAGCAGCCGGTTCGCCGCCAGCCGCAGCGCCACCCAACCGCCGGTGATCGCCGCACAGCGCGTGCCGCCATCGGCCTGCAGCACGTCGCAATCCACGGTGATCTGCCGCTCGCCCAGCGCCACCCGGTCGATCCCGGCGCGCAGGCTGCGCCCGATCAGCCGCTGGATCTCCTGGGTGCGGCCCGATTGCTTGCCCGCGGTCGCCTCGCGGCGGTTGCGCGTGGTGGTCGCGCGCGGCAGCATCCCGTATTCCGCCGTCACCCAGCCCAGCCCGGTCTTGCGCAGGAACGGCGGTACGTTCTCCTCGATGCTGGCCGTGCACAGCACATGCGTGTCGCCCATCCGGATCAGGCACGACCCTTCGGCATGCCGCGTGACGCCGGTGTCTATGCTCAAGGGACGCAGGGCGTCTGGCGCGCGGCCGGAGGGGCGCATGGGGTATCCTCGTCTGGGGTCCGGCCCGCCTCTTAGCCGCTCGTCGGCCCCGGGTCCAGCCGGCGGGGCGTTGACCCGCCCGCGATCTGCGCCTAGATGCGCTCCACATCACCGGCGTATCGCGTTGACCCCAACCGCTTCCCCCCTCTCCGAGATGAACGACCGCTCGCGCGAGGTGTTCCGCCTGCTGGTCGAGACCTATCTCGACACCGGCGAGCCCGTCGGCTCGCGCACCCTTGCCCGCACGCTCAGCGAAGGCGTCTCGGCCGCGACCGTGCGCAACGTGATGCAGGACCTCGAGGTCCTCGGCCTGCTCGACAGCCCGCACACCTCCGCCGGGCGCATGCCGACGCAGCTCGGCCTGAGGCTCTTCGTCGACGGCATCCTCGAGGTCGGCGACGTCTCGAGCACCGAGCGCAGCGAGATCGAGCGCTCGCTCGGCGGCGCCGAGACCGACCTCTCGGCCATCCTCGACCGCGCCGGCGACATGCTCTCGGACCTGACGCAGGGCGCGAGCCTGGTGCTCGCGCCCAAGACCGAGGCGCCGATCAAGCACATCGAGTTCGTCTCGCTCGCACCCGACCGGGCGCTGGTCGTGCTCGTCACCGCCGACGGCCAGGTCGAGAACCGCCTGTTCGTGCCGCCGATCGGCCTCACCCCCTCGGCGATGCGCTCGGCCGCGAATTTCCTCAACGCGATCCTCCAGGGCCGCACGCTGAGCGAGATGCGCGGGGTCGTGAGCGCGGAGATCGCCAAGCACCGCGCTGAACTCGACGCGCTGTCGCAGAGCCTGATCGAGGACGGCACCGCCGTCTGGGCCCGCGACGGGGAGGGCGGCCGCGACCGGCTGATCGTGCGCGGCCGTGCCAACCTGATCGGCGACACCGAGGACGCGGTGCAGCTCGAGCGCATCCGCAGCCTCTTCGGCGACCTCGAGCGCAAGCGCGACCTCGCCCAGCTCCTCGATCTCACCCAGGGCGGCGACGGGGTGCGGGTGTTCATCGGCTCGGAGAACAAGCTTTTCTCACTTTCCGGTTCCTCTTTGGTGGTGTCTCCCTATATGAATGCCGACCGGAAGATCATCGGCGCGGTCGGCGTGATCGGACCGACACGGCTCAACTATGGACGGATCGTGCCGATCGTCGATTACACCGCGCAACTGGTGGGGCGGCTGGTCTCCAGCCGCCAGCAAGGCTAGGACGGGCTCAGATGGCGAGAGAACGCATGGACCGCGACCCCGAGGAGGAGGCTTTCCTCGACGACCCGGAGGCGGAGCCCCAGGACGAGGAGCCGACCGACGAGGCGGTGGAGGCCGACGAGACGGAGGCCCTGCGCGCCGAAATTGCCGAGCTGAAGGACCGGCTGCTGCGCGCGCTCGCCGATGCCGAGAACATCCGCAAGCGCGCCGAGCGCGACAGGCGCGACGCCGAGCTCTACGGTGCCACGCGCTTCGCCCGCGACCTCCTGTCGGTCAACGACAACTTCGAGCGGGCGCTCGAGAACGCCAGCGACGCCGTGCGCGATGCCGCCCCCGGGCTGATGGAGGGGATCGAGCTCACGCACCGCGACCTTCTCGCGGCATTCGAGAAGCACCGGATCCTGCCGGTCGCGCCGCAGGCGGGCGACCGCTTCGATCCCAAGCTGCACCAGGCGATGTTCGAGGCGCCGGTTCCCAATACCAAGGCCGGCGACATCATCCAGGTGATGAATCCGGGCTTCACCATCGGCGACCGCCTGCTGCGCCCGGCCCAGGTAGGCGTCTCCGCCGGCGGCCCCGCCGTGCCGGCCGAAGCCGCGGCGAAGAACGGCGGCGACTAGCCCCGCCTCATCCCTCCATCGCCGCGCACAGCTCGTAGACCAGCGCCAGAGCCTCGCGCGGGCTGAGCGCATCCGGCTCCACGCTCCGCAACCGCGCCTCGATAGCGGAGGGGGCAGGGGCCGGAGCCGGCCGCTGTGCCGCGGCGCTGAACAGCGGCAGATCGCAGGCCGGCGCCCGCGCCCTGCCGCCCTGCTCGAGCGTCTCGAGCACGCTGCGCGCTCGTTCCACCACCGCCGGAGGCAGACCCGCCAGCCGAGCCACCTGCACGCCGTAGGAGCGGTCGGCCACCCCCTCGCGCACCTCGTGGAGGAAGATCACCTCCCCCTCCCAGTCCCGCACCGCCTCCGTGGCGTTGCGCAGCCCCGCGAGCCGGCCGCCCAGCGCCGTCAGCTCATGGTAATGCGTGGCGAAGAGCGCGCGGCAGCGGTTCACCTCGTGCAGATGCTCGAGCACCGCCCAGGCGATCGATAGCCCGTCCCAGGTCGCCGTGCCCCGGCCGATCTCGTCGAGGATCACCAGCGCCCGCTCGCCGGCCTGATTAAGAATCGCCGCCGTCTCGACCATTTCGACCATGAAGGTCGATCGCCCCCGCGCCAGATCGTCCGCCGCGCCCACCCGGCTGAACAGCCGGTCGACGACGCCGATATGCGCGGAGGCCGCCGGCACGAAGCTGCCCGCCTGCGCCAGAAGCGCGATCAGCGCGTTCTGCCGCAGAAACGTCGACTTGCCCGCCATGTTCGGCCCGGTCAGCAGCCACAGCGGCTTCGCGCCCTCGCCCTCGCCGCCAAGGTCGCAGTCGTTGGCGACGAAGCTGCCGCCGCCTGCCCTCAGCGCCTCCTCGACCACCGGATGCCGCCCACCCGCGATCGCGAACGCCCGGCTCTCGTCCACCACCGGTCGCGTCCAGTCGCGCGCCCGCGCCAGATCGGCGAGGCTCGCCGCCACGTCGATCTCGGCCAGGGCCGCGGCCGTGGCGCCGATCTCCCCGGCCCGCGCCAGCACCGCCGCCCGCAGCTCCCCGAAGACGCGCGCCTCGATCTCGAGCGCGCGGCCGCCGGCGTTGAGGATCTTCGTCTCCATCTCCGCCAGCGCCAGCGTCGTGAACCGCACCGCACTCGCCGTCGTCTGGCGGTGCACGAAGGTCTCCGACAGCGGCGGGGTCCGCATCCGCTCGGCATG
>JBBQRM010000329.1:0-4114 GCA_038214855.1 Rhodobacterales bacterium
TGACCCCGCCCGCGCGCAGGTCGGCGTCGGTGGGCGGCGGGTCGCCCCGGAGCGTCACCACCCGCTCGAGGCTCGGCGCCTGCCGCCCGGCGAAGGCGCTCGGCAATTCGTCCGGGTTCTCGCGCTTGAGCCCGAAATAGGCGACTCCCGCAAAGACGAGGAAGACCAGGGGCGGCAGCGCCACCAAAGGATTGAGCCTACGCGCCGCCATTCCGGCCTCCGTTTCGCCGTTCCACCTGCGCCAGCGCCCGCCGAACCCGCGCCGCCCGCAGCCACGACACACCCACCAATGCGGCGAGCAGCACGAGTGTCACCGCGTAGGCGCCGAGCACGGTCGCTGCGTATTGATCGAGCCCCATGGTCACACGCGCGCCTCCAGCGCCTCGAGCGCGCGCAGCCTGCGCAGGCGGATCTCTGTGCGGGTGCGCAGCAGCACCAAGGCCACGAACAGGAGCACGAACCCTGCGATCGAGGCGAGCAGCGGCAGGTAGAACGCGTCATCGACGTTCTCGGCCCGGTCGAGCGACAGCGACGGGCCCTGGTGCAGCCCCTGGCTCCAGAAGAACACCGCGTAGCGCGACAGGAGCGCGAAGACCGAGCCGACCATGCAGAGGATCGCGGTGAGGTCGGCGGCGCGGTCGGGCTCGTCGACGGCTTCCCAGAGGGCGATGTAGCCGAGATAGAAGACGAAGAGGATGAAGAACGAGGTGAGCCGTGGGTCCCACGCCCACCACGTCCCCCACATCGGCTGACCCCAGATCGCCCCGGTCAGGAGCGCGATTACGGTCATGACGGCGCCCACGGGTGCAGCGGCCCGCGCCGCGAGCGCCGAGACATGGTGGCGCCGGATGAACCAGATCAGCGAGGCCACGAGCATCATCAGCCAGGCGTTGATCGCCATCAGGGCGGAGGGGACGTGGATGAAGAGGATCTTGACCGTAGAGCCTTGCTGGTAATCGGCGGGGGTGAAGAAGAAGCCCCAGACGAGACCGGTCCCCAGACAGAGGGAAGCCACCACCCACAGGACGGGCAGCGCCGCGCCGCTCACGCGCATGAACTCGGCGGGGTTCGCGTATTTCCAGAGCGACATGGCGGGAAGCTAGTCGGTCACGGATGGGCTGGCAATGCGGCGCCGGCGCCGCAAGAGGGATGCCGCACACGGGAGTCGGGGCGGGGGAAGGTGTGAAGGGATGGATGTTGCACTGTGCAACATGACAATGGGCATTGAGATCATTGAATAATCGTCTCTAGATTCACGAGTAAGCAAGAAAGGTTAAGGCGGGACGACCTCGCGCGGGATCGAGTGGCCGGCGGCTCAGAAGGGTCCGAGGGAGCGGCGGGGACAGGACAATGGTACCGGGCCACGCTTTCGTGAGAGTTGAAACTTCTTGGGCGCGAGCGCGTTATGAGTTGTTCCAAGAACGTGAAGTCGCAACAGAAGCTTCGAAGGAAAGACATATGAGACGCATCCTCCTCGCCGCCGTATCGGCCACCGCGCTTGCGGGCGGCTTCATCGCGGCCACGCCCACCCCGGTCATGGCGCAGATGATGGCGCAGCAGCTGCAGGATTCGGTCACCAACGGCATGGCGAAACTCGGGATGGATACGACCCCGGTCGATATGATGACCCTGCGCCAGCTCCAGCAGATCGAACTGACGCTGAGCCGCACCGACGACGACGAGGTGAAGCGCGGCGCTATCGAGGAGATCATGGGCGACACGAGCATGATGTCCACGGGCGGCATGGGCATGCAATCCTCCGACGGCATGGCCACGGGCGGGCTGAGCAGCATGGCCGGCGACGGTCAGCTCGAGCAGATGGTCAGGACCGACCTCGCCCAGCTCGGGATCGCCGACGAGGTCGACGTGAACGCGCTGACCGTCGGACAGCTGGCACAGATCACCGCGGCGATGAACACGACCGATGACGACACCATCAAGCGCGAGCGGGTCCAGAGCATCCTCGGCATGCAGTGACGACACGCCGTCCGCGGCACGACGCCGCGGACGGCCCTTGCCTCACCCGCGCAAGTTGATGCGCAGCGCCGCCGCCGCGGCGACCGGCGCCAGAGCCAGGATCCCCATCGTGAGCCCCGCCAGCAGGGCGAGCGCCGGCAACGGCTCTCCGCCTTCCACGGCGATCCCTACCAGCCGCGCTCCGAGGATCAGCGTCGGGATGTAAAGCGGCAGGACCAGCACCGACAGGATCAAACCGCCGCGGCGGATGCCCAGCGTGATCGCCGCGCCGATCGCGCCGAGAAAGCTGAGGGCGGGCGTGCCGGCGGCGAGGCTTGCGATCAGCCAAGGATACCCCGGCACCGGCAGATGCAGCGTCACCGCGAGCAGCGGCGCCAACGCGATCAGTGGCAGTCCGGTCGTCAGCCAGTGCGCTGCGGCCTTGATCGCCACGAGCGCGGTAAGTGGCAAGGGCGACGTGGCGAGAACGTCGAGGGTCCCGTCTTCGAGGTCGCTCTGGAACAGCCGGTCGAGCGAGAGAAGGCTCGCGAGCAGCGCTGCGATCCAGATCATCCCCGGCGCGACCGGCGCCAGTCGCGCCGGCTCCGGCCCCAGCCCAAGCGGCACCAGCAGCAGCACGATCAGGAAGAACGCGAGCCCGAGCCCCGCGCCGCCGCCCGAGCGCAGCGCCAGACGCAGCTCGCGCCCGAGCAGGGCCGAAGCGGCACTCACCCCCAGCGCCCGGCGAGGAACGGGTCCGCGGCGATTGCCGCGGTTCCGGCATTCGGCGGCGCCAGCGTCAGGCTGCGCGCGGGCAGGTCCAGCGTCACGTGCGTCGCGATGAGCGCAAGACCGCCCGCGGCACAATGCCCGCGCACCGCGGTCTCCAGCCGCGCCACGGCGGCGGCGTCGAGGGCCACCGTCGGCTCGTCTAGCAGCCACAATCGCCGGGGCGCAACCAGGAGCCGGGCGAGGCCCAGCCGCCGCTTCTGGCCTGCCGAGCACGCATGAGCCGAACGCTCGGAGATGGCGGCGAGACCCGCCTCCGCCAACGCTGCCTCGACCGAGCCGCCACCGAAGAGCGCCGCCCAGAAGCCCAGGTTCTCGCGCACGCTCAATTGCGGCTTGATCGCATCGAGGTGGCCTGCATAGGCGACGGCTTCGCCGTAGGCCTCGGAGCCCAGCGGGTGGCCGTCGAGCGTCACCCGCCCGGTAGCCGGCAGCAGCCCCGCCAGCACCCTGAGCAGCGTCGATTTTCCGGCCCCATTCGGTCCGCGCAGCAATAGCGCCTCGCCCGCCTCGAGGCGAAAATCGACACAAGCGAGCACGCGTTGGCCGGCGCGGTGGCAGGTGAGTTCGGTGACGCTCAGGCCCATGCGGCCCCATAGCCGATCGGGCGATGCCGGGAAAGGGACGGCAGGTCGTCCCCCATGCTGCACACGTGTGATACTCGACTGCACACGCGTAATATCGCATCGCTGAACCGTATGCCGTTGTATACATACCGCCGCCGCGGCCCTTGCGGCTGCCGGGCATTTGCGCCATAGGATGCGGCAATCCCCGCCCTCAGCGCACCCCGGAGGCCCCCATGACCGTTACCGTTGGAACCGACACTGCCAGGACGCGGCGCAGCCTGGCGGTGGGCGGAACGACCTACGGCTACTACTCGATTGCGGCGGCGGAGGAGGCGGGCCTGGGCGACTTCGGCCGGCTGCCCGCGGCGCTCAAGGTCGTGCTCGAGAACATGCTGCGCTTCGAGGACGGGGTGACGGTGACGCAGGACGACATCCGCGCCTTCGCCGACTGGGCCACGAAGGGCGGGCGCAACCCGCGCGAGATCGCCTATCGCCCGGCGCGGGTGCTGATGCAGGATTTCACCGGCGTGCCGGCGGTGGTCGATCTGGCGGCGATGCGCGACGCGATGGTGGCCTTGGGCGGCGATCCGCAGAAGATCAACCCGCTCGCCCCGGTCGACCTGGTGATCGACCATTCGGTGATGGTCGACGAGTTCGGCACGCCGCGCGCCTTCCAGTTCAACGTCGAGCGCGAGTATCAGCGCAACGGCGAGCGCTACGAGTTCCTGAAATGGGGGCAGGGCGCCTTCGCCAACTTCCGCGTCGTGCCGCCGGGCACCGGCATCTGCCATCAGGTGAACCTC
>JBBQRM010000330.1:0-4056 GCA_038214855.1 Rhodobacterales bacterium
CCTTCCCCCGCACGACATCATCGCTTTCGCCGTGATCGGCGCGGCGCTCGGAATGGCCGACAATCATGTAGGTCGCGCCGGCATCTCCAAGCATCTCGGCGGAGATGTCGCCGGTATGCGCGCCGCTCGCCTGCGCATGGCAATCCTGGCCGCCGATGGCGAAGCCGCCGCGCGCGGCGAGGTTTGCCAAGAGCGTCGCGGGCGGGCAGATCAGCACGTCGCAGCCGGAGTTCGGCGATACTGCGGCGAGATCGTCGAGGATCGACGCCGAGGCCTTCGTGCCGTTCATCTTCCAGTTGCCGGCGACCAGCTTGCGGGGCATGGCGGTTCCTTCGGGGCGGCTCAGGGCCAACGCGGCGGGCGGCTCACGTGCCGGCGAACTTGATCGACTCGCCGCAGCCGCAGGCCTCGGTGACGTTGGGGTTGTTGAAGCGGAAGCCGGATTCGAGCAGGCCGGAGGCGTAGTCGATCTCGGTGCCGAAGAGGAACATCTGGGCCATGGGCGCGATCATCACGCGGGCGCCGTTCTGTTCGACCACCTCGTCGTGGGGGTCGATCTCGGAGACGTAGTCCATCGTGTATTCCATGCCGGCGCAGCCGCCCTTCTTGACGCCGATCCTGAGGCCCTGGGTCTGGCCGCGCTGCATCAGGCGGGCGATCTGGGCCTCGGCGGCGGGGGTGATGGAGACGGGGGGCTTGCCGGGGATGCCGAACATGGGACTCAGCCTCTGGTCAGGGGGGTGAAAGCGGGGGTGTCCAACTTGAAACTATAGTCAAGCTGTTGATATAGAATAATTTCCTTGTTTGGGAATCGTCGCATAGCAGGTCCTCCCCTCACATGAAGCCGAGCTCGAGCCGGGCCTCGTCGGACATCATGTCCATGCCCCATTGCGGCTCCCAGACCAGGTTCACGTCGACGTGGCGGACGCCGGGAAGGGGGGTAATCGCCTCGGCGACCCAGCCGGGCATCTCGCCGGCGACGGGACAGCCGGGGGCGGTGAGGCTCATGGCGATGCGCACGTCGTTCTCGGCGGTGATGTCAATCGTATAGACCAGACCTAGGTCGTAGATGTTGACCGGGATCTCGGGGTCGTGGACGGTCCGGCAGGCCTCGACCACGGCGTCGTAGAGCGGGTGGTCGGTGGTCGACGGCGCGATCAGCGGCGTGCCTTCCATCGGCGTCTCGGAATGTGCGGTCATGCGGCGGGCTCCCCGGTATTCCCGACCCATTATATAAGGTATTGCCACGCGCGGGTAAAGGTGGGCGTGCGGAGGGTGGATTGCAGCGCCAGATCAAGCATCGTCGCCTTGCGGAAACTGTTTCGCTCGGTCTTCGGATCCGACGACCCTATCGTCTGTCTACCCGGCACTATGGGCTCGGAGGTCGTCCGAGACTTCGGTCGCTTCCGGGGGTCAGGGCGCTGGACCCGCCCGGAATCGAGCCGAAGGCGCCGGGCGAGCGCCTGCCCGCCACGCCGGAGGCGTGCCTCCGGCACGACGCGGGCTGGCGCTGTTGCCATCCGCGCGCGCCGCTGGGGTTTCGGATGTACATGGCGGGCACAAAGCGCGTCGCGTGGGCGTTGCTGCCCATCCCACGGGCAGGCGCACGCCCGGCTCCCGTTGCACTTCTGGCGAGGCGCGCTTGCGGCTCGAAGCCGTCAGGCGCACCAGATTCGTGCTGCCCGGCGTCACCGCCGGGCACACAGGTCGGCAGCCGCCGTCACTCCAGCCCCATGCAGCTCGCGTAGTAGCTGACGGTGGCGGGCCAGTCGGAGAAGACGCCGACGACGCCCACGTCCTGCGCGAGCACGTCGAGGAGGCTATACATTGCGCCGTCGTCCTGGACCGCGTCGGTGATCGACTGGTAGTACCAGCCGCCGCCGTCCTTGAGCGGGCCGGAGCGCTCGAGGGTCCAGGTGATGATCTCGAGCCCGGCGTCCTTGGCGGCCTTCGCGTATTCAGAGGGGACGATCTCGCCGTTCTCGAGCGTGACGAGGACGAAGAGCGGCGGGGCGATGTAGTTGACGCCCTCGGCTTTCAGCTCGGCCATGTCGTGGCCCCAGGTGGCGGGGTCCTGGTTGTCGAAGCCTTCGATGCCGTCGGGATCGACGAGGAAGACCGCCTGCTTGCCGAACTCCGGCTCGTTCTCGATCCAGTAAAGCACGTCCTCGAGCTGGAAGGACTGCGGCCAGACGTCGGCGGGGGGAACGCCTGCGGCCCTGTATTCGTCGATGAGCTTCTGGGCGTAATCCTCCTGCGTGAACCCCTCGTAGGGCATATCGACGGCGGGTGCCTTGAGCTCGGGGGTGAACTTGACGCCGAGCGACTTGAAGAGCTCGATCGACTCGGCATGGGTCATCAGCGTGCCGGCTTGCGCCGCGTATAGGTCGGTGCGCCAGCCGGCGGTGCTGTCCATGTAGCTCTCGACGTCGGTCGCCTCCGGATCGGAGGAATCCATCTTGCCCCGGAGCGACTTGAATTCGGCGAGCGTCAGGTCCGAGGCGCGGCAGTCGGCCGAGGCCTCGGTCTCGCCCGCGGCAAGCGTGAAGCTTTGCGTGCATTTCGCGGCGAGGTCGGTCGCGAGGATGTTGGTGGAGGTGTGCAGGTCGTCCTGGGCGTGGCGGCAGACGAGCTCCTTGTCGGCAGTGAACGTCACGTCGCATTCGACGATCCCCGCCCCCATGCGCGCGGCGGCGACATAGCCCTCGCTTGTGTGCTCGGGGAACTGCATCGCAGCACCCCGGTGGCCGATGGAGAAGAGCGTGCGTGCGATCGGCTTGTCCTCGCAGGCGGCGAGCTTCTGCCTGAGCGGGCCCTCGGGGAGCTCGTTCACGAGGAAATACGGCCGCGGCCCGACCTGCACCTCCTGGGCGAGGGTCGGTGCGGCGAGGGCGGCGAGCGCCGCGACTGCGATCGGGAGCGGTTTCATGGGTCGGTTCCTCCGGCTGCGAGTGCCGCCGAGATGGTAGCCGGTTCATGACGCCGCCGCGACGGATTCTTGAAGTTTTGAGCAAAGACATGGCCGCCCGGGAGCGGGTCCGACGCCAAGGCGTTGGATATACAGGCGCTGATGGGAGGGGCGAATTTGCAGGATATCTTCTTGCCCCGCCTTTCGTGGCGTCATCCGCTTTGCCACTTCAGCACCACCTGCATATGCCGCAAACCCTCGACACCGCAAAATAAGAGCTGAAACCGACCAAAGGATACGAGCATGACAACTTCACCGCGGTTCTGGAACTTTATGGCAAAGCGCTACGCGCGACAGCCCATCGCCGATGAGAAGGCATATCGCCATAAGCTGGAAGTCACCCAAAGCTTTCTGCGTCCCGACATGAAAGTCCTAGAATTCGGCTGCGGCACGGGATCGACCGCGCTGATCCATGCCCCGCACGTTGCCCACATCGATGCCATCGATTTCTCCGAAAAAATGATCAAGATCGCCGAAGAGAAGGCGAGGACGCAGGGTATCGAGAACGTTGCATTCAGCAGGGCGACCATTGAGGATTGGCATGCCACGGATCACAGCTATGACGTGATCCTCGGGCTCAGCATCCTTCATCTGCTGGAGGACAAGGAAGCTGTTCTGACCAAAGTTCATCAGCTTCTGAAAACGGATGGCATTTTCGTCAGCAGCACGGTTTGCATGGCCGAGATGAAAGGTGTCATGAAATGGCTTCTCTCGATTGGCAACGCCCTTGGTATCTTGCCGCTGGTTCGCACGTTCAGCGCCGATGAACTGATGGAAAGTATGCAACGATGCGGGTTTTCGGTTAAAAGCAACTGGCGGCCCAAGCCGGAAAGCAGCGTCTTCATCGTCGCAAAAGCGACGCTAACATAGAAGGCAGGGCGGCCTTCGATCAAACATCGGATGATTGTTCGCTCTCAGAGGAGCGCTCTCTCCATCGAAGAAGGCTTCAACCCGGCTTATTCATCCAAATGGGCGAGAATGGTTGCGTGCGCCTGAAAGCGCTGTAGATTCAAGCTGTTGAACACAAACCGACGGCAGCATCGGACGCACGCATGGATGAAACGCTACAGCCGCTCACGCCCGGCTTC
>JBBQRM010000331.1:0-4032 GCA_038214855.1 Rhodobacterales bacterium
AAGGCGCCGGGGCCCGCAAGCGCCACACGGCGCGAGCGTAGCAGGCGTAATTCACTGCCGGAGCGCATCCATGATCGCCACCAGTTCGGCGCTGATCCCGGGCTCCGACAGCGCATGGCCGGCGGTCGGCACCATCCTCAACGTCGATCCCGGCCAGGCGAGGTGCAGCCGGTGCGCCGTATGGGGCGGACAGATCATGTCGTAGCGGCCCTGAACGATATGCCCCGGCACCTCCGCGATCCGAGCCATGTGCCGCAGGATGTGGTCGTCGCCGTCGAGAAAGCCGCCGTGGGTGAAGTAGTGGTTCTCGATCCGCGCGAAAGCCAGCGCATAGGCCCCGCCCGGCCCACCGCGCCCCGTCCCCGGCTCCAGCACCGCCAGCCCGCTCTCCCAGCCTGCCCAGGCGCGGGCGAAGCGCGCCTGCTCCTCCGTGTCCTCGCCGAAGAGCCGCCGGTGGTAGGCCGCGATCAGGTCGCAGCGCTCGGCCTCCGGCACCATCTGCGCGAAGGCCCGCCACTGATCGGGCCAGAAGCCCGCAGCCCCGCCGCCGTAGAACCAGTCCAGCTCCGCCCGCGTCATCGTGAAGACGCCGCGCAGAACCAGCGCCGCGACCCGCTCGGGATGGGTCTGGGCGTAGACCAGCGCCAGGCACGCGCCCCAGGAGCCGCCGAACACCACCCAGCGCTCGATCCCCAGCGTCTGCCGGATGCGCTCGATGTCGGCCACCAGATCCCAGGTGGTGTTGTCCTCGACGCTCGCATGCGGGCTCGACCGGCCGCAGCCCCGCTGGTCGAACAGGATCGTCCGGTAGTGCTGGGGATCGAAGAACCGCCGCATTCCCGGGCTACAGCCACCGCCCGGACCGCCGTGCAGCACCACCACCGGCGCGCCGTCGGCCCGGCCGCATTGCTCGACATAGATCCGGTGGCCGCCCGGCATGTCGAGCGCGTGCTGGCGGAACGGCTCGATCGGGGGATAGAGCCCGCCGCGGGGTCCCGGGCCGCTGGTGGTGAGGTTTTCCTTCATCGGCGCGCTATGTAGACCTGCGGGGACGCAGATGATCGCAGGTTGAACCGATGAGTGCAACGCAAAGCGCCGGGACGGTCGATGCGGCCGAGGTCGCGAAGTTCGAGGCGATGGCCGCGGAATGGTGGGATCCGGAGGGCAAGTTCAAACCGCTGCACATGCTCCAGCCGTGCCGGCTCGACTACGTGATCGACCAGATCGCCGCCGAGTTCGGCCGCGACCCCAAGGCGCCGCGCCCCTTCGCGGGTCTGCGCCTGCTCGACATCGGCTGCGGCGGGGGGCTGCTGTGCGAGCCGATGGCGCGGCTGGGTGCCGAGGTGGTCGGCGCCGACGCCGCGGCGCGGAACATTCCCGTGGCGGAGGTCCACGCGGCGCAGTCGGGGCTGGACATCGACTACCGGCACACGACGGCGGAGGCGCTGGCGGAGGCGGGAGAGGTCTTCGACGTGGTGCTGAACATGGAGGTGGTCGAGCACGTGTCCGACCCGCTGGCCTACCTGAGCGCCTGTGCGAGCCTGCTGCGGCCTGGCGGGCTGATGGTCTGCTCGACGATAAACAGGAACCCCAAGAGCTATGTCATGGCGATCGTGGGCGCGGAGCGGGTGATGCGCTGGCTGCCGCGGGGCACCCACGACTGGGCGAAGTTCATCACGCCGGACGAGCTCTTTGCGCTGCTCGATCGGGCTGGACTCGAGCCGGTGGACCGGAAGGGGTTCGTGTTCAACCCGGTCGCCTGGCGATGGAGGTTGTCGGACCGGGACTTGTCGGTGAACTACGTGACCGCGAGCGTGAAGCCGGAGGCCGATGGAGCCTCGCCCGGCGTTTCACTGTGAACGCGAATCCAGCCTTTGAAAAGATTGGATAAATCGACGCGTCTTCAGACTCTGTTAGGACCTTTTCACGCCGCGCAGCCGGAGCGGCCGGCGGCTATCCCGCCAGCAGCGGGTCGAGGTCGCCCTTGCGGTCGAGGGAAGCGAGGTCGTCGAAGCCGCCGACGTGGCGCGCCCCGATGAAGATCTGCGGCACGGTCCGGCGCCCGTTCGCGCGCTGGAGCATCTCGGCCCGGCGGGCGGGATCGGCGCCGATGTCGATCTCGGTGAAGGCAGCACCCTTCTGGGCGAGCAACCGCTTGGCGGCGGCGCAATAGCCGCAGTAGGGGGAGGTGTAGAGGGTGATGTCGGTCATGCGAAGGCTCCGGGGGCGCGCTGCATCATATGGCGAGCGCGTCACCGAAGGCAACGCGGGCGAGCACCAGCACGTTCACCCGCGCAGCCCCCGCCTCGCGCAGCGCCTCGGCGCAGGCCGACAGCGTCGCGCCGGTGGTGAGGACGTCGTCGATGAGCAGCACCGTCGCGCCGTCGAGCACGACGCGGTGGCGCGACGAGACGGTGAAGGCGCCGGCCTGGTTGGCGCGGCGGCGGGCTCGGTCCATCCGCTCCTGGGGCACGGTCGCACGGCTGCGATTGAGCACGTCCACGGCGAGCGGCTTGCCGGCGGTGCGCGCGAGCGCTCGGCCGAGTTCGGCGGACTGGTTGTAGCGCCGCTTGAGCAGCCGCCGCCAGTGCAGCGGCACCGGCACGATCAGATCGGCCTCATCGAGCAGAACCTCTCCCGCCGCCGCCATCCAGCCGGCGAGCGGGCGCACCATGTCGAGCCGGTCGCCGTGCTTGAGCGCGAGCACCACCCGGCGACCGGCGCCGGCATAGACCACCGCCGCTGCACCCCGGTCCCAGGCGGGCGGGTGCGACAGGCAGCTCTCGCACAGGTCCTCGGTGCCGGAACCGGCGGCTCTGGCCCCCATCAGCGGCACGCCGCAGCGATCGCAGGCGGTGCCGGAGATGAAATGCGTGTCGCGCCAGCAGGCGGGACAGAGCCCCTGCGCCGCGGCGGTCGGTGCCGGGCAGGCGAGGCAGCGCGGCGGGTAGATGGTGTTGAGGAACGCGGATTTCAGCGTGTGCAGCATGGTCTCGCCCCGTGTTCGGCCTATGGTGGCGAGACGTGAAGGAGACCGCCGCCGATGCAGACCCCGCCCGAGCCGTTCGACGAGGACCTGCTGGCTCTGCGCCGGAAGCGGGCCTGTCGCGCGCCTGCGGATTTCCTTCGTCTTGCGGTCGCCCGCGAGGTCGCAGATAGACTGAAAGAGGTTAACAGGAGCTTTAGTGCCGCTGCCGTGGTCGGCCCCCGCGGCGCGCTCTGGGCCGAGGCGCTGGGCGAGGCGGGGGTACATCGTGTGCGGCTCGTGCCCGATGCGCCGGTGCTGGACCTCGAGGCCGGCGCGCAGGACCTGGTAGTGCACGCGCTGGCGCTGCATTGGGCGAACGACCCGGTGGGCCGGCTGGTGCAGATGCGTCGGGCGCTCGCGCCGGACGGGCTCGGCATCGCGGCACTCTTCGGCGGCCAGACGCTCTATGAGCTGCGCGCGGCGCTGGCCGAAGCCGAGATCGCGACACTCGGGGGTCTGAGCCCGCGGGTGGCGCCGATGGGCGAGATCCGCGCGCTCGGCGCACTGTTGCAGCGGGCGGGATTCGCGCTGCCGGTGGCCGACAGCCTGCGCTTCGAGGTGGAGTATGCGGACGCGCCGGCGCTGATGCGCGACCTGCGCGCGATGGGCGAGACCAACGTGCAGCGCGAGCGCCTGCTCCGGACGATGCCGCGCGCGCTGCTCGCGCGTACGGCGGAGGTTTACGCCGTGCGGTTTCCCGCACCCGGTGGGCGGGTGCGCGCGACCTTCGAGGTGATCGTGCTCACCGGCTGGGCGCCGGCCCCGAGCCAGCCGCAACCGCTGCGCCCCGGTTCGGCCCGCACCCGCCTCGCCGATGCCCTCGGCGTACCTGAGCGGGGTGCGGAGGATGGCGAGGCGCCAGGGCAGGGCTCCGAATCCAATTCAGGCTGCGGCTGATGCGAGGATGGCCCGGAGATAGTCCGGTGACCATCCTGCGATCTTTCGTCGAGACTTGATGGATCGCTTATCGGTCTGGGTTCGGACGAGATTGAGGGCGAAGTGGC
>JBBQRM010000332.1:0-4029 GCA_038214855.1 Rhodobacterales bacterium
GGTGGCCCGTCCCATGCCGCTGACCGCGCGCAGACCCCAGGTGGTGCTGGTCGTCGGCGTCAATGGCTCGGGCAAGACCACGACCATCGGCAAGCTCGCGAGCCAGTTCCGCGCCGCCGGCAAGACCGTGGTGATCGCGGCCGGCGACACCTTCCGCGCCGCAGCCGTCGAGCAGCTCCAGATCTGGGGCGCGCGCGCCGGCGTGCCGGTGATGACCGCGCCGCAGGGCTCCGACCCCGCGAGCCTCGCCTTCGACGCCTTCGCCCGAGCCGAGGCCGAGGGCGCGGACCTCCTGATGATCGACACCGCCGGACGGCTGCAGAACCGCGAGGATCTGATGGCCGAGCTCGCCAAGATCGTGCGCGTCCTGCGCAAGCGCGATCCCGATGCGCCCCACAACACGCTCCTCGTCCTCGATGCCTCGACCGGCCAGAACGCGCTCGCCCAGGTCGAGGTCTTCCGCCAGGTCGCCGAGGTGACCGGCCTCGTGATGACCAAGCTCGACGGCACCGCCAAGGGCGGCGTGCTCGTCGCACTCGCCGACCGCTTCGGCCTGCCGATCCACGCGATCGGGGTGGGCGAGGGGATCGACGATCTCGCCCCCTTCGACCCTCACGACTTCGCCCGCGCCCTCACCGGCCTCTGAGCCCTTGGTCGAGTGGCTGGTCAGCATCGAGGGCACCGCCGCCGGCGCCCGGGCGGCGCTGGTCCTCGCCCTCACCTCGGCCTTCGCCCATGCGGCCTTCGGCGCGCTCCAGAAGGGCCGCCACGACCCCTGGCTCACCCGCGGCGCCATCGACGCCGCGCTCTTCGTGCTCGCAGCCCCGGTCGCGCTCTTCCTCGTGCCCTGGCCGCAGGGACGCGTCTGGGGCATCCTCGCGGGCGCGCTCGGCATCCACTTCGTCTACAAGCTGCTGATGGCGATGGCCTACAGCCGCGCCGCCTACATGGTGGTCTATCCGGTGGTCCGCGGCACCGGGCCGCTCGCCACGGTCGTCTTCGCCGCGATCTTCTTCGGCGAGCACTACACGGCGCTGCAGGGGCTGGGCGTGCTCCTGCTCTCGGGGGGCATCCTGATGCTCGCCCTCGTCAACCTGCGCGGCGCGACGATGGGGCGCGCGGCGCTGCGCGACGGGCTGATCCTCGCGTTTCTCGGCGGGCTCGCAGTCGCGGTCTACACCACCTACGACGCCTTCGGCATCCGGGCTGTCCCCGACCCGTTCACCTTCCTCGCCTGGTTCTTCCTCGTCACCTCGATAGACTTCCCGTTCATTGCCTTCGCGCGCTGGCGCGCCATGCCCGACCGGCCCGCCATAGCTCCGCTCGCCCTGCGCGGCGTCTCGGGCGCGCTGATCGCCTTCGTGAGCTTCGGCGGGATCATGCTCGCGACGCGGCTCGACAAGGTCGGCGAGGCCGCGGTCCTGCGCGAGACCTCGGTGGTCTTCGCGGCGGTCATCGGCCGGTTCGTCCTCGGCGAGCGGATAGGGCCCATGCGCGCCGCCCTGGTCGCCGCGATCGCCGCGGGGGCGATCGTGGTGGAATTCGGCTGAGCGCGAGGCTATGTCGGGCCCATGACATCACGCAGCATCAACCCTGTCCTGAAGCTCGTCCTCGAGATAGGCCCCATCGGGGTGTTCTTCCTCGCCTACCGGATGGCGCCGGTGGCCGAAGGGCTCGCCGCCTCCGAGCGCCAGCTCGAGCAGATCCTGTTCGCGACCGCCGTCTTCGTGCCGACGATCCTCATAGCCCTCGCCGCGAGCTGGTTTCTCACCCGCAAATTGCCGCGCATGGCGGTGATCACCGCCATCGTCGTCACCGTCTTCGGCGGGCTCACGCTGATCCTGCGCGACGACACCTTCGTCAAGATGAAGCCGACCATTCTCTACGGCCTCTTCGCCGCGATTCTCGGCTTCGGTCTCCTGCGCGGCCGGAGCTATCTGAAGTATCTGATGGACGAGCTGATCCCGATGCGAGACGCGGGCTGGATGCGCTTCACCACCCGCATCATCGTCTTCTACGTCGCTCTCGGCATCGTGAACGAGATCGTCTGGCGCGTCTACGGCACGGACGTCTGGGTGAATTTCCGCACTTTCGTGCTGCCGCTGGCGAATTTTGCCTTCATTTTAGCGCAGGTACCTCTCTTCCAGCGCTATGCCGACAAGAAGGAAGCCGACGCCGGCTGAGGCGGGGCTTTACCCTGACGCAGGCTCGCTGCTGACTAAAGCGCCCATTCGTGCTTCTTTGCCGAACAGGCGCGCGCCTCACATCCGTGTGAGTTGCGCGACGGCCGCTTGTCGCGCCGCCGCCGCCGGGGGTAGACCGGCATCGCCGCGGGTGGGCGGCTCGTCGATGAAACGAGTTCGGGTGGATGAGGGTGTGATGAGTATTTCTGCGGCAGCGGCTCCGGCGACATCGCCTTCGAGCGCGTCCATGTCCGACCTGGACCGTCAGCGCATCTCGTACCTGCGGCTCGTCCTGGTGCTGGCGCTGGTCTTCCTGCACTACGGCGGCGTCTACGGCTCCAACTTTTCTCCCTATCGCGGCTATCAGGGGCAGGAGCTGCCGATCGCCTCGATCCTGATCTCCTTCGTCCTCTACATCGGCTTCACCGCGGTGCCGGCGATGAGCGCGATCTCGGGCTACCTGTTCTTCAAGGGCGCCGCGTCCGACTCACCGCCGGATTTCGTGCGCAAGTGGCGCCGCCGTGCCGTCTCGCTGGTCCTGCCGTTCCTGCTGTGGAGCTCGGCCTTCGCGGCGCTGGGCTATGTGGTGTATCTGCTCGAGCCCGCGATGTTCCGCTCGGACTTCGAGGCCAACGGCCGTGGCCCGCTTCGGATGCTCGCAGATACCGTTCTCGGCGCCACCCGTACGCCGGTTGCCTTCCAGCTCTGGTTCGTGCGCGACCTCATCGTCACCATCGCCGTCAGCCCGGTCATCTGGCTCCTGATGGGCCGCCTGCCGCGGATCACCCTTGCGGCCCTCGTGGTGCTTTGGGTCGCAGACCACGACCTGTGGATCTTCCAGCGCCTCGACGTGCCGCTGTTCTTCGCCTTCGGTGCAGCCTGCGCCATGCACGGCTGGCGGCCGGACCTGCCGCGGCGCTGGATCCTGCCGGTCTTCGCGCTGTTTCTCGCGGTCACCATGGGACGGACGTTGGCGCCGTATTTCCTCGGCACCGCGACCGGGTTCGGGTTCGAACTCGCCACCGCGGCGATGCGCGTGCTGGGCGCGCTCGCGGTCTGGAACGCCGCCGCCCTGGCGCTCATCGGCGCCTTCGCTGCTTGGGTGCAGCGCAACTCCTACATGGCCTTCTTCATCCACGCGGGCCACTACCCGCCGATCCTGTTCATCAAGATCGGCCTCGCCCGGTTTGTCGATACCGGCAGCGAATGGGGCCAGATCGCGCTCTACGTCGTGACGGTCCTGCTCGTCATCGCGCTGCTCGTCGTCACGGCGCGGTTGATGCAGCACTGGATGCCCGCGCTCTTCAAGGTGCTGAGCGGCGGCCGGACCAGGTCCGGCCCCGCAGTCTCCCGCGGCGGCTTCCTCACCGCCTGAAGACTCCTCGCCGCCCGACGGCGGCGCGGCACCGGCCCGCGTCCGAAACGCCGCGCGCGGGCGCGCTCAAGGTCTCAAATCCTTTCCCTGTGGTTAACGGACCGCTTAAGCACCTGTTTTTGCACGTTTACTCGGATTGCTCAACCTTGAGCACACCCTTTTGCCCCGCCTCGATCGCCGGCATCAGCCGCTCTTCGATCACGTCGCGGGTCAGCGGTCCCGGATGGCGCAGCAGGATCGTGCCGTCGGGCCCGATCACGAAGGTCTCCGGCACGCCGTAGATGCCCCAGTCGATGCCCGTCCGCCCGGTCACGTCGGCGCCGATCTGCGCGAACGGATCGCCGAGCTCGTCGAGGAAGGCCTGCGCGTTCTCCGGCGTGTCCTTGTAGTTGATCCCGATCACCGGCAGGCCAGAGGCCGCGATCTCGCTCAGCAGCGGATGCTCCGCCCGGCATGGGGCGCACCAGCTCG
>JBBQRM010000333.1:0-4024 GCA_038214855.1 Rhodobacterales bacterium
ATGCACGAGAGCGTGCTCGACGCCTATGGGCGGGCCATCCATTTCTGAAGGCGGGGCGGCCGAGGTAGGGCGGGCCGGTGCGCAACAATCAGGCGTCGCTATGCCGAGACGATCGGCTTCTCAGGGTGGGCATCTACAATCATGACGATTACTTACTCGGACGAGGGCATGACCGAGTCCCGAGATACGGTGACCGATGCCGCTGGTGGCGTCGCACTCGAAGCCGCAAGCCGCGCGTGGGTCAAGGTTCTTGCGCGCTACCGTCAGCCTAGCCCGCTCCGCAGCACGGCGGAAATAGCCGTCACGGCGCTGCCGTTCGCGGCTCTGTGGACACTGGCGGCCGTCGCTGCCGTCAACGGGTTCTGGTGGGGGCTCGTCCTGACGGTTCCGGCGGCCGGTTTTCTGGTTCGTCTGTTCATCTTGCAGCACGATTGCGGTCACGGGTCCCTGTTCCCGCGGCGACGAACCAATGACTGGACCGGACGCACCATCGGCGTGCTGACCTTGACGCCTTACGATTACTGGCGCCGCACCCATGCGGTTCATCACGCGACGGCGGGCAACCTCGATCAACGCGGCATCGGCGATGTCACGACCCTGACCGTCGCGGAATACCACGCGCTGTCCCGCTGGGGCCGCGCGCGCTACCGGCTGTATCGCCATCCGGTGGTGATGTTCGGTCTCGGCCCCGCCTGGCTGTTCCTGTTCCAGTACCGCCTTCCCATCGGCCTCATGCGCGCCGGGGTGAGGCCGTGGGCCTCGACGATCGTCACCAGCCTCGGCACCGCGCTTCCGGTGGTCGGACTGATCTGGCTGATTGGCGTCGGCCCGTTTCTCGCGGTGCAGCTGCCGATCACCCTGATGGCCGCCACGGCCGGCGTCTGGCTGTTCTTCATCCAGCATCAGTTCGAGGAGACGCACTGGTCGGAAGACGACAACTGGAACTTCCAACACGCCGCGCTGCACGGCAGTTCGCATTACGACCTTCCGGCGCTGCTCCGCTGGTTCACCGGAAACATCGGCATTCACCACGTGCATCACCTGTCGAGCAAGGTGCCGTTCTACCGCCTGCCGCAGATCCTGCGCGACCATCCCGAGCTGCGTGGCATCGGGCGCATCACGTTTCTCCAGAGCTTGAGATGCGTCAAGCTGGTCTTGTGGGACGAACGGGCCAAGCGCCTCGTGTCGTTTCGGGAGGCGCGACTGAACGCAGCATGACGGGGGCGGCTATCTCTGCGCGCCGGCGGGGTCGCCTGGCCTTCGATAGTCCCGCGCCTACGAGGTCAAGGTCGGGCACGGATCGGAGCTTCTCGCGCAACCGCGTCAGTGCACGACTGATGACGGACGGCGTCTTTCCCCGAGCGCATCCATCGTCGTCGAGGTGTTCGACCGCTGGCCTGATCCGGCGGCCGCTCACACATACCCCAGCAGCCGTCCGCAGACGAGGGCGCTGAGCCAGAGCGTCAGCGACAGGGCGCCGGTGCGGCGCTGGCGGGCGGGGGTGGCGGCGGGGAGGTCGCGGGTGGTCTGCGCGTGGGTGAGGCCCGCCGCCACCAGCGCCATCTTGGCGGCGAAGAGCGGCAGGGCGAGGTACTCGTCGGCCTGGACGCTGAAGAGCAGCGGGGCCGGTGACGAGCGCGAGCATCGCGCCGCAGGCCGCGACCGGGCGGAGCACCCGCAGGAGCGTGGCGAGGTCGGTGTCGCGCCAGAGGGCCGGCGGTGCTGGGGCTCGCGATGGCGCGGATCGAGCTCGGCGCGGCGATGCGCGCCGCCGCGACGCCGCGGGCGCTGCTGCGGCTGGTATCGCTCTCGCTGCTGCTGATGCCGGCCAGCGGCGCGCTCTGTCTCGGGCTCGCGAGGGTCGCGGGGCTCGACGCCGATCTCGCGGCGGCGCTCATCTATCTGGCGGCGGCCCCGCCAATCGCCTCGGCGGCGAACCTGTGCTTCTTCCTGGGCTTCGACGCGCGGCGCGCCCTCGAGGTGACGGTAGCCGCGACGCTGCTGACGCCGCTTCTGGGGCCGCTGACGGTGGGCCTGCTCCTGCCCGGCGCGGCGGGGCTGTCCGCTCCGGTGCTCGCGCTCAAGCTCGGCGCGATGATCGCGGGCGGCGCGCTCTTCGCGCTCGCCATGCGCCGCCTCGTCCGAGCGGAGCGGATGGCGCGACACGCGCGCGCCTTCGACGGGATCGGAGTGATCGCGCTGGTCGTCTTCGTGATCCCGCTCTTCGACGGGGTGCCGGCGCTGATTGCCGCCGAGCCCGGCCGGGCGGCGCTGGTGCTGGTCGTCGCGGCGGCGGCGAACCTCGGCGTCAACCTCGCGCTCCGCGCCGGTCTCGGGCGGGTGCTGCCGGCGGCGGAGGCGGGCGCCTATGGCATCCTGTTCGGCAACCGCACCATCGCGCTCTATCTCGCGGCGCTGCCGGCGGACCCGCGCTTCGCGGTCTTCGTGGCGCTCTACCAGGTGCCGATGCTGCTGACGCCGCTGGCGCTGCGGGGCCTCGCGCGGCGCGGCGCGGCGTTTGACAGGCATGGCGGCGAAACCTAAGACTTCCCCAAGCCCAGCCCCGCGAGAGGACCTCCCAGTGAAGATCGGCGCACCCAAGGAGACCCTCGAGGGCGAAAAGCGCGTGGCGATGACGCCGCAATCCGCCACCGCGCTGCAGAAGCTCGGCTACGAGACGCTGGTCGAGACCGGCGCGGGCGGGCCCGCGCGCTTCACCGACGAGGCCTACCGCGAGGCGGGGGTCACGGTGGTGGGCTCGGCTTCCGAGCTGTGGGATCAGGCCGACGTCGTCGTCAAGGTCCGCCCGCCCCAGCCGGAGGAGCTCGCGCGCGCCCGCGACGGCCAGATGCTGATCTCGATGCTCTTTCCGGCGCAGAGCCCGGAGCTTCTCGAGACGCTGAAGGAGAAGGGCGTTACCGCCATCGCGATGGACATGGTGCCGCGGATCAGCCGGGCGCAGAAGATGGACGCGCTCAGCTCGATGGCCAACATCGCCGGCTACCGGGCGGTGATCGAGGCGGGCAACAACTTCGGGCGGTTCTTCACCGGCCAGATCACCGCGGCGGGCAAGGTGCCGCCGGCGCGCGTGCTGGTGATCGGGGCGGGCGTCGCGGGGCTGGCGGCCATCGGCACGGCGACCTCGCTCGGCGCGATCACGCTCGCCTTCGACGTGCGGCCCGAAGTGGCCGAGCAGATCGAGAGCATGGGCGCGGAGTTCGTCTATCTCGACTTCGAGGAGAGCCAGGACGGGGCGGATACCGGCGGCTATGCCGCGCCGTCGAGCCCCGAATTCCGCGAGAAGCAGCTCGCGAAGTTCCGCGAGCTGGCGCCCGAGATCGACATCGTCATCACCACGGCGCTGATCCCCGGCCGCGATGCGCCGGTGCTGTGGACCCGCGACATGGTCGAGGCGATGAAGCCGGGCTCGGTGGTGATCGATCTTGCGGCCGAGCGCGGCGGCAATTGCGAGCTGACCGTGCCCGACCAGGCGATCGAGACCGAGCATGGGGTGCGGATCATCGGCTACACCGACTTCCCCTCCCGCATGGCGACGCAGGCCTCGACGCTCTATGCGACCAACATCCGCCACATGCTGACGGATCTCACGCCCGAAAAGGACGGGACGCCGGTCGTGAACATGGAGGACGACGTGATCCGCGGCGCGACCGCGACGCACGCGCACGAGATCACCTATCCGCCGCCGAAGCCCAAGGTCGCGGCCATCGCCAAGGCGCGGCCCAAGCCGGTCGAGGAGACCGCGGAGGCCAAGGCGGCGCGCGAGAGTTCGGCGCTGCGCACCGCGGGGCAGCGGCAGATCGCGATGCTGGTCGCGGGCGGGCTGCTGCTGCTGCTGATCGGGCTGGTGGCGCCGGTGAGCTTCCTCCAGCATTTCATCGTCTTCGCGCTGTCGTGCTTCGTGGGCTTCCACATCATCTGGAACGTGGCTCACGCCTTGCACACGCCGCTGATGGCGGTGACCAACGCCATCTCCTCGATCATCATCCTGGGCGCGATCCTTCAG
>JBBQRM010000334.1:0-4022 GCA_038214855.1 Rhodobacterales bacterium
AGGCGATCGGCCATGCCGAGGCGCTCTACGGCTTCAAGTCCGGCTTTGACCGCGCCGCTCTGGTGCTGGGGCTGAAGTCCGGCGGCTACTGGCCCGGCAATGCCGACAAGGGTCTGACCAACCACCAGTCCACCGTGTTCCTCTTCGACGCCGACACCGGTCAGGCCAAGGCCATGGTCGGCGGCAACTATCTCACCGCGATCCGCACCGCGGCGGCAAGCTCGGTCTCCATCGCCCATCTCGCCCGGATGGACGCGAAGGTGCTCGGCATGGTCGGCGCCGGGCACCAGTCGGCCTTCCAGATGCGCGCCGCGGTCCGCCAGCGCAAGTTCGAGCGCATCGTCGGCTGGAACTTCCACCCCGAGATGCTGTCGCGGCTCGCCGAGACCGCGGACGAGCTCGGCCTGCCCTTCGAAGCGGTCGAGCTCGACCGGCTCGGGGCCGAGTCCGACGTGATCATCACCATCACCTCGAGCTTCGATGCCATCCTCGCGCGCGACCACATCCGCCCCGGCACGCATCTCGCCTGCATGGGCACCGACACCAAGGGCAAGCAGGAGGTCGCAGCGGACCTCCTCGCCGCCGCCACCGTCTTCACCGACGAGGTGGCCCAGGCCACCAGCATCGGCGAGAGCCAGCACGCGGTGGCCGAGGGCCTGATCGACGCCTCCGCCATCACCCAGATCGGCGCGGTGATCAACGGCGACCACCCGGGCCGCTCGGGCGACGACGAGATCACCCTCTTCGACGGCACCGGCGTCGGCCTCCAGGACCTCGCGGTCGCGGCAAAGGTCGTGGAGCTCGCGGTCGAGCGCGGCCTCGCCACCGAGATCGACCTCTAGGCCGTTCCCCGTCGTTGTGAATCCCGTCGCGCAGATGTAACAATCGTGCGTGACGGGATGCAGATCGCCGGACCACTGCCCTCCCGCTCCGACATCAAGAACGACCCTGGGAGGGGAGACGCCATGAAACCCGAGTTGCGCGCGCCCGCGGCGGAAATCGTCGATGGCGCCAACGTCACGGCCGACGACTATGCGCGGATGTATGCGGCCTCGATCGAGGACCCGGACACCTTCTGGGGCGAGCACGGGAAGCGGCTCGACTGGATCAAGCCCTTCACCCGCGTCAGGCACACCTCCTTCGATCCGCACAACGTCTCGATCAAGTGGTTCGAGGACGGGAAGCTCAACGTCTCCGCCAACTGCATCGACCGCCATCTCGAGACAAGGGGCAACCGGACCGCGATCATCTGGGAGAGTGACGACCCGGAGGTCTCCGAGCACATCACCTACCGGGAGCTCTACGAGGAGGTCTCGAAGTTCGGCAACGTGCTCCACAGCCTCGGCGTGAAGAAGGGCGACCGCGTCGTCATCTACCTGCCGATGATCCCGCAGGCGGCCTATGCGATGCTCGCCTGCGCGAGGGTAGGTGCCGTGCATTCCATCGTCTTCGCCGGCTTCTCCGCCGACGCGCTGCGCTCGCGCATCGAGGACTCGGGCGCGAAGCTGCTGATCACCGCCGACGAGGCGCCCCGCGGCGGCCGCATGACGCCGCTCAAGGCCAATGGCGACCGCGCGCTCGAAGGCCTCGCCGGCGTCCGCCAGCTCGTCGTGCGCCGCACCGGCGGCGAGATCGCCTGGGACGCGGACCGCGACACCTGGCTCCACGAGGAGATGGAGCGCGTCTCGACCCATTGCGAGCCGGTGTCGGTGGGGGCCGAGGACCCGCTCTTCATCCTCTACACCTCCGGCTCCACCGGCCAGCCCAAGGGCGTGGTGCACACCACCGGCGGCTATCTCGTCTATGCCTCGATGACGCACGAGTATGTCTTCGACTACCACGACGGCGAGGTCTTCTGGTGCACCGCCGACGTCGGCTGGGTGACTGGCCACAGCTACATCGTCTACGGACCCCTCGCCAACGGCGCCACCACGCTGATGTTCGAGGGCGTGCCGACCTGGCCCGACGCCAGCCGCTTCTGGACGATCTGCGACAAGCATCGCGTCAACATCTTCTACACCGCCCCGACCGCGATCCGCGCGCTGATGGGCCAGGGCCGGCAATGGGTCGAGAAATGCGACCTCTCGAGCTTGCGCATCCTCGGTTCGGTCGGCGAGCCGATCAACCCCGAGGCCTGGAACTGGTACGACGAGGTCGTGGGCAAGGGCCGCTGCCCGATCGTCGATACCTGGTGGCAGACGGAAACGGGCGGCATCCTCATCTCGCCGCTGCCCGGCGCCATCCCCACCAAGCCGGGCTCCGCCACCAGGCCCTTCTTCGGCATCCAGCCGGTGGTGCTCGACCCGCACACGGGCGAGGAGATCGCCGCCACCGAGGCCGAGGGCGTGCTCGCCATCGCCGACAGCTGGCCGGGGCAGATGCGCACGATCTTCGGTGACCACGGCCGCTTCGCCGAGACCTACTTCACCCAGTATCCCGGCTACTACTTCTCCGGCGACGGCTGCAGGCGCGATGCCGACGGCTATTACTGGATCACCGGCCGCGTCGACGACGTGATCAACGTCTCCGGCCACCGCATGGGCACGGCCGAGGTCGAGAGCGCGCTCGTCGCCCACGAGAAGGTCTCCGAGGCCGCCGTCGTCGGCTACCCGCACGCGGTCAAGGGCCAGGGGATCTACGCCTATGTCACGCTGATGGCCGGCGAGGAATATACCGACGAGCTGAAGCGCGAGCTCGTCCAGTGGGTCCGCAAGGAGATCGGCCCCATCGCCTCCCCCGACCTGATCCAATGGGCGCCGGGCCTGCCCAAGACCCGCTCGGGCAAGATCATGCGCCGCATCCTGCGCAAGATCGCCGAGAACGACCACGCCACCCTCGGCGACACCTCCACCCTCGCCGATCCCGGCGTGGTCGACGACCTGGTCGAGAATCGCATGAACCGCGGCTGAAGCCGGCGCGGACAGCAGCCACTGGCGGCTCCGAGCCCCGAGCGCACCTCTCCAGACGCGCCACGGGAGCCGGGCGCGCGCCTGCCCGTGGGATGGCGCAGCAACGCCCGTGCGAGGCGCTTTATGGTCGCCATGTACATCTGACACCCAAGCGGCGCGCACGGATGGCAACAGCGCCAGCCCGCCCGAACGGGCAGGCGCTCGCCCGGCGCCTTCGGCTCGATTCCGGGCGGGTCCAGCGCCCTGACCCAAGGCCGCGACCAAAATCTCGGACGACGGCTCCAAGCCCCGAGCGCACCTCTCCAGACGTGCCGCGGGAGCCGCGCGGGCGCCTGCCCGCGGGATGGCGCAGCAACGCCCATGCGACGCGCTTTATGCTCGCCATGTACATCCGACACCCGAGCGGTGCGCACGGACGGCAACAGCGCCAGCCCGCCCGGACGGGCAGACGCTCGCCCGGCGCCTTCGGCTCGATTCCGGGCGGGTCCAGGGCCCCGACTCACGGAAGCGAAAGAAGTCTCGGACGACCGCTCCGAGTCCTTCCACAACATTTTTAAGCTCCGCTCCGCGACTCTCGGCGCAGGGTCCAACAGAGATTCCGCAGGAAACCGGCACGCCTCAAAGCCATACAATCGACAGGTCTGAAGAGAGCTGCGTCTAAGCGCCGCGATAGTCTTGAATGACTGAGTTCAGAGGCGATTTTTCGACATGAGCGACCGTGGGTTGGGGCGCTGTGCCGATCCACAACAAAAGGACCTGACCGTGCGCCACGCAAGCTGCAAGATGTTTACCGTGATCACCATCGGCCTCGCCGTCGCCGCTTCAGGCGCCGCGGCGCACGTTAACTGGTTTGTGGACAGTCAGGCGGAACCGCTTCCGAACTACGGCTTCGACCACCCGGTATTCCTAGGCTGGAGCGCTCTTAGTGTGGGCCTCGTGCTGTTTTCGATCTGGCTTGACCCCAAGCTGCCAGCGGTTCGCATCGCTGACACCAAGACACGGCACGATTTCATGGAGATCCTCCGCGTTTTCACCGGCATGAGCTTTCTTCTCACCGCTTACGAAGGCACGCTTCTGGCACCACATCAGATGGCGCAGGGTAGCTTCGGGACC
>JBBQRM010000335.1:0-3999 GCA_038214855.1 Rhodobacterales bacterium
GGAGGTGCTGCGGGCGTTGCGCGCGGCGATCGAGCGCGCGCGGCAGCCGGCGGAGGCGGCGAGCGGCGCCGGCTGGCACCCGTGAGGCGTCATGGCTGAGGCGGGGCTCGCGGCGGAGGTCTCCCCGCTTGCGCGGGCGCGGCGGCTGGTCGTCAAGATCGGCTCGGCGCTGCTCGTGTCCGCCGAGGACGGACGGCTCAGGCGCGAGTGGCTGGACGGGCTCGCCGCCGACGTGGCGGGGCAGCGGGCGCAGGGGCGCGACGTGATCCTCGTCTCCTCGGGCTCGATTGCCCTCGGGCGCCGGGTGCTGGGGCTCGGCGCCGGGGCGCTTGCGCTGGAACAGAGCCAGGCCGCGGCGGCGGTCGGGCAGATCCGTCTCGCCCAGGCCTACGAGACGGCGCTCGCGCCCCACGCGATCACCACCGCGCAGCTTCTGGTGACGCTCGAGGACAGCGAGAACCGGCGGCGCTATCTCAACGGCCGCCGCACGCTCGGCACGCTGCTCGATCTCGGCGTGGTCCCGATCGTGAACGAGAACGACACCGTCGCCACCGACGAGATCCGCTATGGCGACAACGACCGGCTGGCGGCGCAGGTGGCGGTGATGGCCGGTGCCGACGTGCTGGTGCTGCTCTCGGACGTGGACGGGCTCTATACGGCAAACCCCCGCACCGATCCCGGGGCGCAGCGGCTCGCACGGGTGGCGGCGATCACGCCGGAGGTCCGGGCGATGGCGGGAGGCACCGGGTCGGAGCTGTCGTCGGGCGGCATGAAGACCAAGCTGATGGCCGCCGAGGTCGCGATGCGCGCCGGCTGCGCGATGGCGATCGCCGCAGGAGACGTGCTGGGGCCGCTTCGCGCGATCGAGCGGGGTGCGCCCTGCACCTGGTTCGAGGCCCACGGCGATCCGCGCGCGGCGCGCAAGCGCTGGATCTCGGGGATGAAGCCGCGGGGGCGCGTTCATATCGATGCCGGCGCGATCGCGGCGCTGGCGCGGGGCAAGTCGCTGCTGCCTGCGGGTGTGACGGCGGTCGAGGGCGGGTTCTGCCGCGGCGATCCGGTGGAGATCGCGGGGCCTGACGGCGCGGTGGCGGGCAAGGCGCTGGCGGGCTACGATGCGCGCGAGGCGCGACTGATCATGGGGCACCGCTCGCACCGGATCGCCGAGCTGCTTGGGCATCCGGGGCGTGCGGCGCTGATCCACCGCGACGACATGGCGCTCTGAGGGAGGCGGCGATGGACATGGGATCGGAGGACTTGGGGGCGATGATGCGGCGGCTGGGCGAGAAGGCCCGCGGCGCGGCGATCGTGCTCGCGACGGCGCCGGCGGCCCAGAAGGCTGCCGCACTCGAGGCCGCGGCTCAGGCCGTTGAGGCTGGCTGCGCCGATCTGCTCGAAGCGAACGCCGCGGATATGGACGCGGCGCGGGCGAAGGGGCTGAGCGCGGCGATGCTCGACCGGCTGGCGCTCGACGCGGGCCGCGTCGCGGGCATGGTCGCGGGGCTGCGTGCCATCGCGGCGCAGCCCGATCCGGTGGGCGCGGTCATGGCGGACTGGGACCGGCCGTCGGGGCTTCACATCCGCCGCATCCGCACGCCGATCGGGGTCGTCGGTGTGATCTTCGAGAGCCGCCCCAATGTCGCCGCCGACGCGGGCGGGCTGTGCCTGAAGGCCGGCAATGCCGCGATCCTTCGCGGTGGCAGCGAGAGCACCGACTCGGTGCGGGCGATCCACGCGGGGCTCGTGGCGGGGCTGCGTGCAGCGGGCTTGCCGGAGACGGCGATCCAGCTGGTGCCGACGGCGGACCGCGCCGCGGTGGGCGCGATGCTGACCATGCCCGAGGCGATCGACGTGATCGTGCCCCGCGGTGGCCGGAGCCTCGTCGCGCGGGTCCAGGCCGAGGCGCGGGTTCCGGTCTTCGCGCATCTCGAGGGGATCGTGCACATCTATGTCGACCGGGCCGCCGATCCGGAGATGGCCCGCCGGGTGATCCTCAACGCCAAGACCCGGCGGACCGGCATCTGCGGCGCGGTCGAGTGCCTGCTGATCGACGTTGGTTTTTTCGCGGAGCATGGCGCGCCCTTCGTGACCGACCTGATCGCCGCGGGCGTCGAGGTGCGCGGCGACGCTCATCTGCGGGCGCTGCCCGGGGTCGTGGCTGCAAGCGAAGCAGACTGGGGGCGGGAGTACCTGGATGCGATCGTCGCGGCGCGGCTGGTCGAGGGGGTGGAGGCGGCGATGGCGCATATCCGGCGCTACGGGTCGAGCCACACCGACTGCATCGTGACGGCGGACGACGCGGCGGCGGAACGGTTCTATGGGCTCGACAGCGCCATCGTGATGCGCAACGCCTCGACCCAGTTCGCGGACGGGGGGGAGTTCGGGATGGGGGCGGAGATCGGGATCGCGACCGGCAAGCTGCACGCCCGCGGGCCGGTGGGGGTCGAGCAGCTGACGAGCTTCAAGTACATCGTAGAGGGGGACGGGGCGCTCAGGCCGTGACGCCAGAGGCGCTGTCTCACGGTCTGCTCAAGGTTGAGCAAATCGGCAACCTATTGTTTTACAACGCCCTTTACGGGGTCATTAACCACCTGGAAAGGATTTGACCCCGTGCCGGGGGGCTGTGTCAGCCGCGCCAGGTGCGGACCGGGCCGCAGTCGAGGTGGACGAAGTTCGAGCGGCCGTAGATGCCGACGCCGCCGCCCTTGGCCGCGAGCGCGGCACCGCTGATCTGGCGCACGTCGCGGCTCTTGAGCCGCACGTCGGCGGCCATCGCCTTCATGTGGTAGGAATTGCTCGCCGCGCCCTTGAGCATCCGGTTGGTCTTGGGCGTGCGGTAGCCCGAGATCATCAGATACGGCTCGGCCGCGTCCATCAGCTGGATTGCGGCGGCGAGATTGTCGAGGTTGCGCGGATCGTAGTCGCGCATCTCGTTCTGCCGCCAGTCGCGCATGAAGAAGCTGATCTCGCGCACCGCCTCGGGGATGTAGCGCCCGTCAGCGTAGTAGATGGCATCGACCGTCTCGCCGGTGCGCTGGCTGTACATCCGGATGCGCCGGATGTCCCCGGCGCGACGCAGGAACCCAGGGGTTCGCGCGTAGACCGGTGCGGCGGCGACGGTGCAAATGCCTGCAAACGCGCCCAGTATCGCCCGGCGGGTTGGCCGGTTGTCCTCACTGTCCATGGTATCACTGCCTCGACTTGCCTGTTTGAGCGACTTTTACCCGCGCTCCTTCGTCATTGATGCCACACGCAAAAACCGATTGGCAAGCGCGGTGGCGACGGCGCGATTCGCAATCGGCGGTTTTCCGCTTATCATAGGTTGGGGCCGGATTCGGGTGGAACATTGTCGTGATCCGGCGCGAGGCCCGTGCCCTTGCTTGCGAGGCACCGGCCGGCGCGGTAGAGTGCGGCGCAACAACGATAACTTCGAGGTAGCAGGCGTGACGTTTTTCAACAACAGCTGGATTGTCGGCGGCCTGTGCGCCGCCATGATCGCCGGTGTGCAGGTTCAGGCACAGGAGGCGGAGGTGGTCACGACGCCGCTGCCCCCGGCGCCGACAGCGGCGGCGAAGCCGGCGCTGCCGCCAGAGGCTGAGGCGCTTCGCGAGGGGCTGCGCCGGGCGGCCGCCGACATGGATCCGGTGGCGCGCAAGGCGATCCTGGGGTTCTTTGAGGCGCGGGATTTCGCGCCGTTCTGGACCGAAGATGGGCGCCTGGAGGCGCTGTCCGCCGCCCTGTCGGGCAGCGACGCGCAGGGTCTGCCGCCGCAGCGCTATGCGGAGGCGATGGCGGAGACCGGCGCGGGCGATGCGGCGGCGCGCGAGATTGCGGCGATGCGGGGCTACCTCGCGTTCGCAGGCGATCTGAGCGCGGGCATCGTCGCGCCCGGCAAGGTCGATCCCGAGATCAACCGCACACCCGAGCGGATGGCGCCCGCTGCGGCGCTCGCGCGGCTCGACGGCGGTCCGGTCGCGGAGGTGCTAGTCTCGATCGAGC
>JBBQRM010000336.1:0-3980 GCA_038214855.1 Rhodobacterales bacterium
GCGACCGGCACCGCGGGCACAGCCGCCTCGGACGGCGGCACGGCCGCGCAGCCGGCGGCGCCACAGACGGCCGTCGAGGCCGGAACGCCGCAGGCCGTTTCGGCGGAGGCCGGCGAAGCCGCGTCCGGCACCGTCCCGGCCGCCGCCGAAGCGGCGGCCGAGGGCGCGGTGGCTGCGGGCACGCCCGCAGCAGCCCCCGCAGCAGCCAATGCGCCGGTCCGTTCGCAGGGAGAGAGCCCCGCTGCACTCGCCGTGATCGTCGCCACCCCACCACAGCAACCCGCCGTCGCCGCGGCGGGTCTGGCGCTGGAGGTGGTGCCGGCGCCCGGCGCGGTCGCGACCGCCGTGGAGGCGCCGGCCGCCGTCCCCGAGGCGAGACCCCAGCCGCAGGCGGCGCGGGGGGCGCCGCGCATCGCGCTCGGCAGCGGCAGCGCCCCGAGCTTCCGGCAGCGCGAGGTCTCGGCGCTCGGCATGACCCGACAGGCCCGCAACGGCATGCGCTCGCTTGGCTTCCGCGTGCTGTCCGAGCGGCGCAGCGCCCTGCTGGGAGACCGCGTCGTCGCGCGGCTGCGCACGCCCGGCACGCAGTCGGCCGAATCGGCGCTGGCGCAGCTGCGCGGCCTCTTCCCCGACGTGACCTTCGACTTCACCCACCTCTACCGCCCCAGCCAGGGCGCGCCGGTGCCGGTCAGCTACGGCGCCGACCTCGTGGGCTTCGGTGCAGGCAGCGCCTGCCCCACCGACGCCCGCATCGGCCTGATCGACACCGGGCTCGTGGGCCACGACACGCTCGCGGGCGCCCGGATCACCCAGCGCGCCTTCCTCGACCGCGATGCCGCGACCAACGTCGTGCATGGCACCGCCATCGCCAGCATCCTCGTGGGCGACCTGCCGGGCGTCTCGGCGCTCGCGCCGGGCGCGCGGCTCTATTCCGCCAACGTCTTCTCCAGCGCCGAGACCGGGGTGCGCAGCGACGCGACCGCGATCATCGCGGCGCTCGACTGGATGGCCACCGAGCAGGTCCGGGTCATCAACCTGTCGCTGATGGGTCCCGACAACGCGCTGCTGCGCGAGGCGGTCTTCGCGGCGGCGCGGCGCGGCCAGATCCTGCTCGCCGCGGTCGGCAACGACGGGCCCGCAGCGCCGCCCGCCTATCCCGCGGCCTATGACGCGGTGATCGGGGTCGCGGCCGTCGATGCCCGCGGGCGCCCCTATGCGATGAACAACCGCGGCGGCTATGTCGAGGTCGCGGCACCCGGCGTCGATATCTGGGGCGCGGACGCGCGCGGCGGCGAGGCGTTCTGGACCGGCACCTCCTTTGCCGTGCCCTTCGCCACCGCCGCCGTCGCCCGCGCCGTCGCCGCGGGGGGCGTGCGCGACGTCAACGACGCCCGCGCGCTGCTCGCCCGCTCGTCGCGCGACCTCGGCGCCCCCGGCCGCGACCCGGTCTACGGCTACGGCCTCCTGCAGGTCGCCGGCTGCCGCTGAGCGGCCCGCGACCGACCGCCCCGCGCGGCGTGCGACAGTCTTGACAGAAGATGAAAAACTCCTATTTTTTTCCAATGCTTCATGGGTAGAATGCATGTCGCACAGTGCGACATCGAGCGACGGACCCCCGGCCCCCAAGGAGACACCTCAGCGTAGCAGGATCTCCCGCGGCGTGCGGGCGAGACACTCGGCCGGCCCGGCCTCGCGGATCACGATCGTCTCGGTGATCTCGAGCCCCCAGTCCTCGAACCACAGCCCCGGCATGAAGTGGAAGGTCATCCCCGGCATAAGCTCGGTCCGGTCCGAGGCCCGGAAGCTCACACTCCGCTCGCCCCAGTCCGGCGGATAGCTCATCCCCACCGCATAGCCGCAGCGGCTCTCCTTCGTCAGCCCCGCACGCGCCAGCGCCGCGGCTAGCGCGCGCGCCACGTCGCCCGCCTCGGCGCCGGCGCGCGCCGCGTCTATCCCCGCCTCCAGCCCTTCGAGCACCGCCGCCTCCGCCGCCCGCATCGCCGCGGGCGGGGTGCCGAGATAGGCGGTCCGGCTCTGCGGACAGTGATAGCGGCGGTGGCATCCGGCGATCTCGAAGAATGTCCCCGCGCCGGTCTGCATCGGCGCGTCGTCCCACGTCAGATGCGGCGCGGCCGCATCGGCGCCGGTCGGCAGCAAGGGCACGATGGCGGGATAGTCGCCGCCCGCCGTCTCGGTCCCGAGAATGCCGGTGCGCACGATCTCGGCGACCAGCTCGTTCTTGCGCAGCCCCGGCCGCAGCGTCTCCGCGATCGCCGCGTGCATCCGCTCGACGATCGCGGCCGCCCGGCGCATGTAGACGAGCTCCGCCGGCGACTTCACCAGCCGCTGCCAGTTGACGAGCCCCGTCGCATCCTCGAGCCGCGCGTCCGGCAGCGCCGCCGCCAGCTCGGCATGGGCGCGGGCGGAATAGTAGTAGTTGTCCATCTCGACGCCGATCCGCGCCCGCTCGCCGCTGCGCGCGGCGATCTCGGCGCCGAGGGCGCGCATCGGATGCTTCTCGGGGTTCTGCACCAGCGCGTCGTCGTAGCCGAGGCAGTCCTCTTCCGCCATCCAGCAGGTCCGGAGCGCCCCGGCCGCATCCATCCCGCGCCCCCAGAACACCGGGTCGCGGTCGTGCGCGACCAGCACCCCCTGATGCACGTAGAAGCTCCAGCCGTCGTAGCCGGTGATCCACCCCATGTTCGACGGGTCGCTCACCCACAGCAGATCGAGCCCGCGGCGCGCCATCTCCGCCCGAACGGCCGCGAGCCGCGCGGCATACTCGCGCCGCTCGAAGGGCAGGGGGATGTCCGGCATCGGCGCGCTCCGCGTTAACACAGGTTGAGATCTGGTGAACTTGACGAAATTTCTCCCGTAAAAACAAGGGCTGTCTGCATCTTTCACAGTGAAAGGCGCCGATTTTCACACCCGCCACCGCCGCTTCCGGGCGGCCGATGGGGTTTGACATCGACCCGGCCGCACCGGAGGCTGCGGGCCGGTACCGAGGGGAGAGGCCATGGATTTCGACGCGCTCGTGGTGGACAGGGACGCACAGGGCGAGACCCGGGCCGAGGTCCGCCGCCTCACCCTCGACGACCTGCCGCAGGCCGAGGTGACGGTCGCGGTCGCCTACTCGACGCTGAACTACAAGGATGGGCTGTGCCTGGGGCCCGGCGGCGGCCTGGTGCGCAGCTATCCCCACGTGCCGGGCATCGACTTCGCCGGCACCGTCGAGAGCTCGCAGGACCCTCGCTACAAGCCGGGAGACCAGGTCATTCTCACCGGCTGGCGGGTGGGCGAGGCGCATTGGGGCGGCTATTCCGGCCGGGCGCGGGTCAAGGCCGAGTGGCTGGTGCCGCTGCCCGAGGGGCTCACCCTGCGCCAGAGCATGGCGATCGGCACCGCGGGGCTGACGGCGATGCTGGCGGTGACGGCGCTCGAGGATCACGGGCTCGCCCCGGGGCACGGCGAGGTGCTGGTCACCGGTGCCGCGGGCGGCGTGGGCTCGGTGGCGGTCGCGGTCCTGGCGCGGCTGGGCCATGCGGTGGCGGCGGTGACGGGCCGGCCCGAGACGGAGGCGTATCTGCGCGATCTGGGGGCCGCGCGGATCGTGCCGCGGGCGGAGCTCGCCGAGACGGTGAAGCGGCCGCTGGAGACGGAGACCTGGGCGGGCTGCGTCGACGCGGTGGGGGGCGCGATGCTCGCGCGGGTGCTGGGGCAGATGAAGTACCGCGCCTCGGTCGCGGCGGTGGGGCTCGCGGGGGGCGCGAACCTGCCGGCGAGTGTGGTCCCGTTCCTTCTGCGCGGCGTGAACCTGCTCGGGATCGACAGCGTGCTCCAGCCCTACGAGAACCGGGTGCGGGCCTGGGAGCGGCTGGCGCGCGACCTGCCGCAGGACAAGCTCGAGGCGATGGTGCGGCCGGCGACGCTGGCCGAGTTGCCGGATCTGGGCCGCGCCATTCTGAAGGGGGAGGTGCGGG
>JBBQRM010000337.1:0-3961 GCA_038214855.1 Rhodobacterales bacterium
GCCGGTGCATGTAGTCGAGAAACACGCGCGGATACATCAGGTAGCCGCAGAAATCCTCCCCGTCGAGCGCCACCCCCGGCAGCTCCGCCTCGAGCTCCGCACGCAGCGCTCCCAGGTCGGCGGGCTTCATCACAGCACCCGGCCGCACCGTCAGCGGCGCCTCGTCCTTCAGCACCTTTCGCTGCAACGCCTCCGGCCACCCCCCCGGCGGCTGGCCGATCTGGCCGCGCAGCATGTCGACCACGCTCTCGGGGAAGGCCAGGTCGAAATCCGGATCCTCGACCTGCGCGCGGCTGAGCCCCTGGCTCACCATCATCAGCGCCATGTCGCCCACGACCTTCGACGAGGGCGTCACCTTCACGATGTCGCCGAACATCCGGTTCACCTGCGCATAGGTCCGCGCCACCTCGGCCCAGCGGTCCTCGAGCCCCATCGAGCGCGCCTGCGCCTTGAGGTTGGTGAACTGCCCCCCCGGCATCTCGTGCAGATAGACCTCCGAGGCCGGCGCCTGCAGCCCGCTCTCGAAGGCGGCGTACTGAACCCTGACCCCGCCCCAGTAGTCCGAGATCGCCCGCACCGCGCCGATGTCGAGCCCCGTGTCGCGCTCGGTGCGCTCCAGCGCCTCGACGATCGAGCCCAGGCACGGCTGGCTCGTGCCCCCCGACAGCGCGTCCATCGCCGCATCGACCGCGTCCACCCCGGCCTCGGCCGCCGCCAGCACGCTCGCCGCCGACAGCCCGCTGGTGTCGTGGGTGTGGAAATGCACCGGCAGCCCCACCTCCTCCTTGAGCGCCTTGACCAGCACCCGGGCCGCGGCGGGCTACAGCAGCCCCGCCATGTCCTTCAGCCCCAGGACGTGCGCTCCCGCCTCGCGCAGTTGCGTCCCCATCTTCACGTAATACTTCAGGTCATACTTCGCTCGCTCCGGGTCGAACAGGTCGCCGGTGTAGCAGATCGACCCCTCGCACAGCTTGCCGGTGGCGAGGACCGCGTCCATGGCCACGCGCATGTTCTCGACCCAGTTGAGGCTGTCGAACACCCGGAACACGTCCACGCCGCTTTCCGCCGCCTGGCGCACGAAGGCCTCGACCACGTTGTCGGGATAGTTGGTGTAGCCCACCCCGTTCGAGGCGCGCAGCAGCATCTGCGTCATCAGGTTCGGCATCCGCGCACGCAGGTCGCGCAGCCGCTGCCACGGACATTCCTGCAGGAACCGATACGCGACGTCGAACGTCGCACCCCCCCAGCATTCGACCGAGAACAGCCCCGGCAGATGCTGTGCATAGGCAGACGCGATCTGGATCATGTCGAACGAGCGCATCCGCGTGGCGAGCAGGCTCTGCGGCCCGTCGCGCATCGTCGTGTCGGTGACGAGCAGCCGCCTCTCCCCCAGCATCCACTCCGCCACCGCCTGCGGACCCTTCGCGTCGAGCAGCGCTCGTGCACCCGGCGGCGGTGCGTCGAGAGATACCTGCGGCAGCTTCGGCGGCCTCGCCCCGGCCGGAGGTCGGGCACGGCCCGCGGTCTCGGGGTGGCCGTTCACCGTCACGTCGGCGATGTAGGTGAGGATCTTCGTCGCCCTGTCCTGCCGCTTCTCGAAGCGGAACAGCTCGGGCGTCGTGTCGATGAAGGTCGTGGTATAGGAATTGTCCAGAAACGTCGGATGCTTCAGCAGGTTTTCGACGAAGGCGATGTTGGTGGAGACCCCGCGGATGCGGAACTCGCGCAAGGCCCGGTCCATTCGCGCGATCGCCATCTCCGGCGTCGGCGCCCAGGCCGTCACCTTCTCGAGCAGGCTGTCGTAGAACCGCGTGATCACCGCGCCCGAATAGGCCGTGCCGCCGTCGAGCCGTATCCCCATGCCCGTCGCACCCCTATACGCGGTGATCCTTCCGTAGTCGGGGATGAAGTTGTTCTGCGGGTCCTCCGAGGTGATCCGGCACTGGATCGCGTGGCCGTTGAGCTTGATGTCCGCCTGGCTGGGCGTGCCGGTCGCCTCGGCGATGGTCGCGCCCTCGGTCAGCAGGATCTGCGCGCGCACGATGTCGATGCCCGTCACCTCCTCGGTGACGGTGTGCTCGACCTGGACGCGCGGATTGACCTCGATGAAGTAGAAGGCGCCGGTGTCGCGATCCATCAGGAACTCGACCGTCCCCGCGCAGCGATAGTTCGCGTGCCGGCAAATCTTCAACCCCAGCTCGCACAGCTCGTCGCGCTGATCCTGGCTCAGGTACGGCGCCGGCGCCCGCTCCACGACCTTCTGGTTGCGCCGCTGCACCGAACAGTCGCGCTCCCACAGGTGGTAGAGCCCGCCATGCCGGTCGCCCAGCACCTGCACCTCGACGTGGCGGGCGTTGAGGATCATCTTCTCGAGGTATCCCTCGCCGTTGCCGAAGGCGTTGATCGCCTCCCGTCTGCCCTCCAGCACCTTCTCCTCGAGCTCGCCCGCGTTCATCACCGGCCGCATCCCGCGCCCGCCACCGCCCCAGGAGGCCTTCAGCATGAAGGGATAGCCGACTTCCTCGGCCATCCGGCGCACTTCGTCCATGTCGTCGGGCAGCACCTCGGTCGCGGGGATCACCGGCACGCCGGCTTCCATCGCTACGCGCCGCGCGCTCGCCTTGTCGCCCAGCATCCGCATCGTCGCCGCACTCGGCCCGATGAAGGCGATCCCGGCGGCGTCGCAGGCATCGACCAGATCGGGGTTCTCCGACAGGAGGCCGTATCCCGGATGGATCGCGTCCGCTCCCGACATCCGTGCCACGCGGATGATCTCGGGGATCGCGAGATAGGCCGCCACCGGTCCCAGCCCCTCGCCGATCCGGTAGGCCTCGTCGGCCTTGAACCGGTGCAGGCTGAGCTTGTCCTCCTCGGCGAAGACCGCGACCGTGCGCTTGCCCATCTCGTTGGCCGCCCGCATCACCCGGATGGCAATCTCGCCGCGGTTGGCGATCAGGATCTTCTTGAAGCTCGGCATCTCGCGTCTCCAGCGGCTTGCGCGGAAACGCTAGCCTACCGCAGCGCAACATACAATTGTGCCGAGCAACCGGAAGGGCGGATGTCGTTAAACAAAGTTAACAGATCGTAAAACCTCGCCTGTAACCCACTGAAGTTCTTTGGCCGTTAACTTGTTGCGCAGTGAAACGCCCAATGTTGCACGCCCGGCCGCCGCTATTCCGCCGCCTGCCGAGGCCGGGGGGAGCGGCCGCCCAGTGCCTCCTCGATCAGCTTGTTCTGCTCTCGGGCCTTCGCGATATAGGCCTCGTTCCGGTCCGAGGGCACGTCCGGATCCCAGACCTCGGCCAGCTCCGCCAGCATCCGCCGGTCGCGGTCGAAAAACTCCTGCGCGATCTCCTCGATCTCCTCAGGCTCGTAACCCAGCGCCTCGAGCGTATATTTCCCGGCCCGGATCGCGCCGTCGAACACCTCCCTCACGCTCTGCGGCGCCCCGGCCGCATAGAGCTGATAGACGTGGTGCCGGTCCCGCGCCCGCGCGATGATCTTCACCGACGGATGCTTGCGGGAGATGAACTCGGCCATCCGCACCGTCTTCTCGGGATCATCGATGGCCAGCACCACCGCCCGCGCCTCGGCTAGCCCCGCCGCCTCCAGCATCTCCGGCCGATCCACCGCCCCGTAGTAGCCCTTGATCCCGAACCGGCGCATCCGGTCGATGGTCTCGGTCTCGCTGTCGAGCACCACGGTCCTGTGGCCGAGCGAGACCAGCATGCGGTTCACGATCTGCCCGAAGCGCCCCATGCCGGCGATGATCACCGCGCCGGGCTCCTCGATCGCGTCGTCCTCGCGCGGCGCACCCCTGCCGAGCCTGTGGCGCAGCCGGTCGTGGAGCATGAAGAGCGCCGGCGTCAGCATCATAGACAGCGCGATCACCAGGAGCAGCACCTGCGCGACGTCCGGGGGCAGGACCCGGCTCGCCGCGGCGAATGCGAGCAGGAAGAAG
>JBBQRM010000338.1:0-3952 GCA_038214855.1 Rhodobacterales bacterium
CGCGGGGCCGTCTGTCAAACTACGCAGACTTCCAAGCAATTGATATTGCTTGGGTATGAGGCAAATCACGCTGCCTGGATGGGCAGGATTCAGCGGGTCGCGTAGTCCACGATGGTCGCCACGGCGAACCCGGTGCCGCCCTTGGGCTGGCTCGGCCGCGCGCTCGTCAGCGATGCCGGGCCCGCGATGTCGACGTGCAGCCACGGGGTGTCCTTGGCGAACGTCTTGAGGAACAGCCCCGCAGTGATTGCGCCTCCGAACCGGTCGCCGGTGTTGCGCATGTCCGCGATCTGGCTCTTGAGCTGCTCGCGCAGCCGGTTGTTGAGCGGGAGGCGCCACATGTCCTCGCCGGTGCGATCCGCGCTCGCCATCCAGCCGCGCAGCATGGACTCGCTCTCGGTCATCACGCCGGCCGTGTAGGGCCCGAGGGCGACCATGCAGGCGCCCGTGAGCGTGGCGAAGTCGAACATCTCGTCCGGCTGGATCTTCGTCCGCGCGTAGGTGATCGCGTCGCCCAGCGTCAGTCGGCCCTCGGCGTCGGTGTTGTTGATCTCGACCGTGGTGCCGTCCATCGAGGTCAGCACGTCGCCCAGCTTGTAGGCGCGGCCCGAGACCAGGTTCTCGCAGCAGGCCGCGACCACGTGGATCTCGTGGTCGGCGCCGAGCGTGGCGATCGCGTCCATCGACGAGATCACCGCGGCGGCCCCCGACATGTCGACCTTCATGTCCTCCATCGACTGCGACGGCTTGAGCGAGTAGCCGCCGGAGTCGAAGGTGACGCCCTTGCCGATGAAGCAGATCCGCTTCTTGGGCTTCTTCACGGGCTTGTAGGTCATGTGGATGAAGCGCGGCTCCTGGTCGGAGCCCCGGCCGACGGCGAGGAACATTCCCATGCCGAGCTCGGCGCACTTCTTGGCATCGAGCACGGTCACCGTGACCGAGCCCTTGTGCTTCTTCGCGAGCGCCTGGGCATCGGCGGCGAGCGCCGACGGCGTGATCTCCGCGGCGGGCTCGTTGACCAGATCGCGCGCGTGGTTGATCGCGGCGGCCACGGTGGTGCCCCGGAGGACGCCGGCGGCGAACGCCTTGGCCTGCGCGGCGGTCGGCTTCTTGCCCTTGAGGTCGGTCACGATCCCGAAGGTCTTGAGCGCGGTCGGGCGCTTGTGGTCGTCACCGGTCAGGTAGCGGCCGAACTTGTACGTGCCGAGGTGGACGCCCTCGGCCGCGAGCTGGACGAGCGCGGGCTCGCGGCTGGCGCCGAGCTGCGGCAGCAGGAAGCCGACCGTGGCCGAGCCGGTCTTGTTCGCCATCTGCGCCACGGTCGCGGCGAGGTCACGAATGCCGGGCGTCGAGAACTCGCCTCGGGCGCCGCCGCCGACCACCATCACGCGGCGCGCCGGGATCCGGCCGTGCGTGTGAACGGTGATCGCCTGGCCAACCTTGCCCTCGAACGACTCGGAGCGCGCGACGTCTGCGAGCACGCCACCCAGGAGGGCGTCCGCGGATTTGAAAATGGGATCTCGGGTCGGGTCTCCGAAAGAGACGAACGCCACAAGATCGACCGCAACCTGTAGTGCGGGCCCGGACAGATGGGTGACTTCGACAACGCCCTTATCAGCCATAAATTCCTGTAACTCCTGGAGAACTGGAGCGCGTTATACGGTGCTCCCGGGCCCAAGTAAAGGAATCAGATTGCCTACATTGACAGTAGAATCGTCGGATCCGTAGAGTCTCTACACACTGAACTCCGGGGGAGTTTGAATGCGATCCAAGGTGATGACGGCGCGTCCGGCGGCGCGCAAAGGCAGTGGCGTTCGCACGAAGAAGACGGTGGCGGTGGCCTCGAGGAAGTCGGAGCCGATCATCCAGATGGTCGAGCGCCGGTCTTCTCGAAACCTCATCGAAGGGCCCAAGAAGGCAGGGGAGCTGCCGATTCCGACCGCGACGTTCGTCTTCTGACGCCGTCGCGACGACGTTCAATCCAGCGCGCCCTCTAATGATTTCTTGAGGTTGCGCGCATCCTGCCACCGGGCGGGAGACTCGAACACGATGGTGGCCGGAACGCCGTCGTAGGTCTCGAGCAGGAGGACCAGGTCCTCCATGCGCTCGCTGCGGATCGGCCCGGCGCGTCCGATGCCGGTCACCCGCAGGTAGAGCGCGGACACGTCGAGGCCATAGTGGATCTCGGGCGGCTCATTCGGGTCACGGACCAGCGGGTCGAACGCGCACAGCACGCCGAGCTCCTTGGCGAACGTGATCGCGGTCCGCAGATCCCACAGCCCGTCGGGGATCCACACGCGCGGCGCGCCCGTGGCCTCCTCGGTCGCGATCTCGCCGAAGAACCGCTTGAGCTGGTCCCGATTGGCCGCCGAGGCCGCGAACAGCGGTGGCGACCGGAACACGGTGAACGCCGCTCCGAGCTGGGTGGCGGCCTGCTTGAGCTGCGCGAGCGCGGCCCGGCCGGGGACGCTGTCGCGGAAGTCGCCGACGGTGGCGTCGTGCGGCCACAGCTTCTCGGACTTCGGCGGCTTGCGGTGGGTCAGCACCCACGGCGCGACGAGCCCGAGCGTGCCCTTCGGCGCGACCTCGGCCCACTTGTCGAGCAGGCTCGGCTTGAGCGGGCCTGCGAACAGGGCGGACAGCTCGAGGTAGGTCAGCTCGCGGAAGTACCGCTCGCGGTCGATCCGCTCCGGGATGTCCACGGTGCCGATGCGCGTGTCGATGCCAGGATCGGCGTCAGAGGAAGTGGAAGTCTCGGTCGACATTGATTCGGTCAGGGGGCCTGCGTAGAGTCCGGCCGCCGGCGCACGCTACGTCCTCGTCGGCTATGGTGCAACGGAGGCTCGACATGAAGTTCTTCATCGATACAGCTGATATCAAGGAGATCCGCGAGGCCGCCGCGATGGGCCTGGTCGACGGAGTGACCACGAACCCCTCGCTGGTCGCCAAGACGGGCAAGAAGTTCCGCGACGTCCTCCTCGAGATCTGCGACATCGTCAAAGGACCGGTCTCCGCCGAGGTGGTCAGCACCCAGTACGACGGGATCATGAAGGAGGGCCGCGAGCTCGCGGCGCTGCGCCCCAACATCGTCGTCAAGGTGCCGCTGATCGCCGAGGGCCTCAAGGCGGTGCGGTCGCTGACCGACTCGGGCATCAAGACCAACGTCACGCTGTGCTTCAGCGCCACCCAGGCGCTGCTCGCCGCCAAGGCCGGCGCGACGTACATCTCGCCGTTCGTCGGTCGGCTCGACGACGTCTCGACCGACGGCATGAACCTGATCTCGGACATCCTCGAGATCTACGACCACTACGCCTACGAAACCGAGGTGCTGGTGGCGTCGGTGCGGCATCCGATCCACGTGCTCGAGGCGGCCAAGATGGGCGCCCACGTGGCGACCTGTCCGCTGTCGGTGCTGATGCAGCTCGCCAAGCATCCGCTCACCGATCTCGGGCTCGCCAAGTTCCTGGCCGACGCGCAGAAGATCCCCCAGTAAGCGGGCTCGGCGGGGCGCGGCGCGTGGCGCCACGTCGCCGCCGCGGGCGCCGCCCTGGCGCCGTGGTCGTCAGGCCTCGAACGGCGACGGCGCGCCCGGGGCGCGCAGGCCGTCGTAGGCGAGGCGCATGATCTGACGGACCACGTCGCGTGCCGGCCCGAACTGGTCCGGCGCGTCCAGCATGGTCAGCAGCACGCGCTCGACCATGCCGATGTGCGCGTACGCGGTCAGCAGCGGATCGCAGTCGCGCAGCAGACCGAGCTGCTGGGCGAAGCGGATGTTGCGGGCCTCGATCTCCGCGGTGTCGCGATAGAAGGTGCGGACCATCGCCTCGAGGCCGGGGTCCATGCCCATCGACTCGCGGTAGGCGAGCCGCGCCAGCGCGCGGTTGTCCTGGAAGATCTCCATCAGGCGCAGCGCCGCGGCCTCGGTCCGGGTGAAGAACGCCAGCGGGTGCTC
>JBBQRM010000339.1:0-3935 GCA_038214855.1 Rhodobacterales bacterium
CTCCGGAGATTGCCTCGGATTTTAGCCCATGCGAGGCACCACCTTTCCACCTTCCCGACCGATCTGTCCGTTGACAGATCGGTCCGTGCCTGCCTGACCTCCGTGCCTGCCTGACCGTCGTGCCGAAGGCACGCCTTCGGCACGACGGCAGGCGCGATAGCCGCTCTCGCCCCAGGCAGGCGCGTCCCGATTGCGAGCTTCGGTCCAGGCTGCACCCCCCTCGCCCTGCGCCGCTGGCTCCGGACGACGGTCCGGGCCACGCGGCCCCGCGGGGATCAACCGGAGGCCGCCTCAGGCGCCGTCGAAGCTGTGAGCGTTCTCGATGCGCTCGACCGCACCGCTCCCGTCGACCAGCACCACGTCGAAGCGGCAGGGGCGCGTGCCGCAGGTCTGCTCGGCGAGGTAACGCTCCGCCGCCGCGCCCAGCCGCTGCCACTGCCGCGGCGACAGCGCGGCGGCGGCGGCACCGAGGCTTCGGCGGGCCTTGACCTCGACGAAGACGATCGCGCCTTCCAACTCCACGATCAGGTCGATCTCGCCCTCGGGGCAGCGCCAGCGTGCCGCCAGCAGCGTCGCCCCCTCCGCGCGGTAGAGCCGCAGCGCCGCCTCCTCCGCCGCGAGGCCGCTTTGATGCGCGCCGAGCCCGGAGGCCATCACCGCGCCTTCAGCGCCAGCGCCCGGGCGTAGACCTCGCGTCGCGGCAGGTCCAGCGCCTCGGCCACCCGAGCCGCCGCGTCCTTCACCGAATGCGCCGCCAGCGCCTCGACCAGCGCCGCCTCGAGCGCCTCGGGCCCCGCGACCTCCGGCAGCGGCGGGCCGACCACGATCACCGCCTCGCCCCGCGGCTCGGGTGACGCGGCAAATTCCGCCGCGAGCTCTGTGAGCGTGCCGCGGCGGACCTCCTCGAAGCGCTTGGTGAGCTCGCGGCAGACCGCCGCCGGGCGCGTTCCACCCAGCACGACTGCCATCGCCGGCAGGCACGCGGCGAGCCTGCGCGGCGCCTCGTAGAAGACCAGCGTCGCGGGCACGGCGGCGAGTTCGGCCAGACCCCGGAGCCGCGCCGCCTCGCGCGGCGGCAGGAAGCCCGCGAACAGGAACCGGTCGGTCGGCAGCCCCGCCACCGCGAGTGCGGCCAGCACCGCCGAGGCGCCGGGCGCGGCGAAGACCGGATGGCCCGCCGCAATCGCCTCGGCCACCAGACGGTAGCCGGGGTCCGCCACCGTCGGCGTGCCCGCATCCGAGACCAGCGCCACCGACTTGCCCGCCGCAAGGGCCGCCAGCAGCCGCGGCCGCTGCGCCGCCCCGTTGTGGTCGTGATAGGCGATGACACTCCCCGCCGGGCGCCGCACCCCGTGAATATCCATCAGCTTGCGGGTCTGGCGCGTGTCTTCGGCGGCTACCAGATCGGCACCGGCCAGCAGGTCGAGCGCGCGCAGGGTGATGTCGCGCGCAGCACCGATCGGCACAGCCACGAGGTAGAGGCCCGGGGCGGGAGGCAACGGCGCCGGGAGCGCCGGAGCCGCCCGCGAAATAACGCCGTCGTCGTTCATCTTTCGTTTACTTTGCGGAGCCTAACCCTTAGCTTCCAGCGCCTGAGACCGCGTCAGGCGCCGCACCAGTCGCTTCGTCCCGACGGTCACAGTGAGGGATCATGCTGTCAACCCGTTTCTCCATCGCAGCCCGTTTGCGCACCGGCCTCGCCGCAGCTGCACTGGCGATTCTCGCCGCCTGCACCACCGGCCCGCAGGTCGCGACCGGCCCCGACGACGGCATCCCGGTCGATCTCGGTCAGCCGGTGCAGGTAGCACTCCTGGTGCCGCAGGGTTCGGGTGACGCGGGCCGCGAGGCGATCGCGCGCTCGCTCGTCAATGCGGCGCGGCTGGCGCAGCAGGACATTCGCGGCGCACAGATCGACCTCGAGGTCTACGGCACCAGCGGCACGACCCCCGGCGGCGCCAGCGCCGCCCAGCAGGCGGTGGACGAAGGCGCCAAGATCATCGTGGGACCCCTCTTCAGCACCGCGACCGCCGGCGCCGCCCCGGTGGCGCGCGCGGCCGGGCTGAACGTGCTCAGCTTCTCCAACAACGCGACGGTGGCGGGCGGCAACGTCTATCTCGTCGGCCTGACCTTCGAGAATGCCGCGCGCGAGCTGGTGGACTACGCCGGCTCCCGCGGCCTGCGCAGCATCGGCGTCGTCTATCCCGCCGGGCTCGAGGGCGAGACGGCCCGCAACGCCGTCTCGCGCGCGGCCGCAGGCGCGGGGGTCGAGGTGGTCGCGGCGCGACCCTACAACCTCTCGGTCTCGAGCATCGCCTCGGCCGCGGGTCCGATCGTGGCCGACCTCCAGGCCGCGGGCGCCAACGCCGTGGTCCTGACCGACGGGCCGACCGGGGGGCTCGCCTATATCGCCGACGCGCTGCGCGGCGGCGGCCTGTCGCCTGCGGGCGTGCAGTTCCTGGGCATGCAGCGCTGGGACTCCAGCACCGCGGCCCTGGCGCTTCCGAGCCTGCAGGGCGGGGTGTTCGCGGCCCCCGACCCCGGCAGCCTCAACGCCTTCGAGGCGCGCTATCGCGCCGCCTACGGCGAGGCGCCGCACGAACTCGCGGGACTTGCCTACGACGCCGTCGCCGCGGTCGGCGCGATGATCGCCGAGGCTCAGGCCCGTGGCGGCACGCCGTTCTCGACCGGCCGGCTGACCCAGCCCTCGGGCTTTGCCGGCGTCAACGGCCCGTTCCGCTTCACGCCCGACGGCATGAACCAGCGCAACCTCGCGATCCTCGCGGTGCAGAACGGCCAGGCAGTCGTCGCGGAACCGGCGGCGCGCAGCCTTGACGCCGCCGGCTTCTGAGCGGCGGAGCCGTCCGCTTCAGACCGCCCGACCCGGACTCTGCGCCTCGCTCGACGCGGTGCTCGACGCGGACGCCACCCGCGCCGAGATAGACGCCGCGGCGCGTGCAGCCCCCGACCGCGGCGCCATCAGAGCCGCGGCGGTCGCGGTGCTGCGCCGGGCGCTGAAGGACGGCCGCACCGCCATCGCCGCTGCCGTCGATGCCGAGCCGCGCGAGGCGCATCGCGCCATCCGCGACTACGCCTGGCTCGCCGACCGGATCGTCACCCTCACCCTCGACATGGCGCACCGCTGGCTGCACCCGCTGCCCAATCCCACCGCCTCCGAGCGCCTCGCGGTGCTCGCCGTCGGCGGCTACGGCCGCGCCGAGATGGCGCCGTTCTCCGATGTGGACCTGCTGTTTCTCCACCCCTACAAGCAGACCGCCTGGGGCGAGAGCCTGATCGAGAGCGTGCTCTACTGCCTGTGGGACCTGCGGCTGAAGGTCGGCCACGCGGTGCGCACGCCCGAGGATTGTCTCAGGCTCGGTCGCGCCGACCTCACCATCCGCACCACCCTGCTCGAGCACCGGCTGGTCTGGGGCGCGGCCGATCTGGCCGAGGCGCTGAACGCGCGGCTGTGGACCGAGCTCTTCGCCCATACCGGCTCCGACTACGTCGAGCAGAAGCTCACCGAACGCACCGCCCGCCACCAGCGCCAGGGCAGCACCCGCTACCTGCTCGAGCCCAACGTCAAGGAGGGCAAGGGCGGCCTGCGCGACCTCCAGACGCTGTTCTGGATCGCGAAGTACCTCAACCGCGCCGCGAGCCCGGACGACTTGATGCGCATCGGCGTCTTCACCCCCGAGGAGTACCGCATCTTCGCTGAGGCCGAGGCCTTCCTGTGGATGACCCGCGTCCACCTGCATCTGGTCACCGAACGCGCCACCGAGCAGCTCACTTTCGACACCCAGGTCGAGATCGCAGCTAGGCTCGGCTATGTCGTTGAGGGGGGCCAGCGGCCGGTGGAGTGGTTCATGCAGGCCTATTTCACCCAGGCCAAGCACGTGGGCGACCTGACCCGCATCTTTCTCGCCGGGCTCGAGGCC
>JBBQRM010000340.1:0-3930 GCA_038214855.1 Rhodobacterales bacterium
AGGAACCCGATGATCTCGACGAAGATGGCCCCGGTTAAAGCGGTGGATCGGCCGACCGCCTCGATCCAGCGCGCGAGCCCGGTGCGGCCGGCAGAAGGCGGCGACGTCCCCGGCAGGTTCCGGCGGACGGTGTCGATCAGCTGCGCCTGCGCGGCACTCGCACCGTCGATGCGCACCGCTCCAAGGTGCCGCTCCAGGCCGAGCACGAACCAGGCACCCGCGGTGTCCAACGTCCGAACCTCCCCGACGTCGATCACCGCATCTCCGGCACCGGAGGCGTCGGGCATGGTCGCAAGAAGCGTCCGAAGCGTGTCGATCGAGACGGAGCCGACCAGCGAAACCCGGACGCGGCCTTCGATGGTCTCTACCTCGATCCGTGCGTCTGTGGCCACGTCGGGCGGCGGTTCGGCGCGAGAGCTCACCCGCTCGATCCGAACCGGGGCGCCGCCGACGCAGAGATCAGCCTTGCTCCTCGACGCGAGGAGCGGCGCCGATGTGAGGCGCAAGCGGGGCGTCAGCGACGGCTGCCGCAGAATTGATGGGTCTCATGGTGTTCTCTCCTGGTCTACCCGGTTGCTCGGAAATTCGAGCTGCGGCCCGAACGCCTCAGGAGATGCTCCCGATCCCGGCGCAGCGCCTTGACCTGCATCAAGGCGCCGATCCCCTCTGGCCGGGCATACCTGCCGTAGAGCGCATCCTGCCTTGGGATCGCGTGGACCGTCGCGTCGCAGATCGCTTCGCAATCGGAATGGAACACGTCGTCCGCGGTCGATCCCGGTGCGTCGCCTGGCTAGGCTGGAGCCGGTGATGCTCACGGGTGCTCAAGGTTGAGCAAAACGATAAGTAATTGACTGCGAAAGATTTTTATGGTGCCATTAACCACATGGAAAGGATTCTGCGCCGTTGCGGTCAGGTCGGACGCCGCCCTGGCGACTCCCAGGTTGCCGGTGATCACGGTCAGCAGATTGTCGAAGTCATGCCGGCCGGCGACAGAACGCCTCCCGTTCCCGACGCCCGCGCCGCGCCGCCGCTCAGTCCTCCTCGGGGATGCCGGTGATCTGCTCGCGCCGGACCCGCCGCATCATCTCGACGAGAAAGGCGGTGAAGAAGCCGAACATCAGCAGACCGTTGGCCGCGGCGAGGCCCGAGAGGAGCCGCCACGACTTCTCCAGGAGGATGTCGCCGAAGCCGAGCGTCGTGAACGACACGATCGAGAAATAGACCGCGCTCTCGACATCCTCGAATACGCCGAGCCACAGGAACAGCCCCGCCCACAGCCAGACGCACAAGGTCGCGGCGAGCTGGATCCACAGAACGAGCACCGTCAGCGCACCAAAGAAGCGCGGCCAATGCGGTTTGACGACCAGCCATCGGCGCAGGCGTCCGAGCATCCAGACCGCAGCGCCAGCGAAGCCCGTCGCCAGGATCACCGTCGCGAGGATCACCAGGGACCCCAGCGCCAGTTGCGCCGTCATGGGCCCCAAGACGCGAGCGAAACTTGGCGCACGGCCGCCGATCGGGTTTCGCATCCTCCAGCGGGCGCCAGACCGCGACAGGCCAGATCGCAGTCAATGCGACTCGTCGCCATCGGCGCTCTAGGCTTTGAACTGCTACCCTTCGACGGAGCCATGAGACGAAATCCACTCTTCCATCGCCGTTCGACACGCGCAAGAGCATGTCGCCGTTCGCGGCGCGCCAGTCGCGGATCACGTCCTGGTCCACCAGCAGGCGAGCGACCTCCAGCTCGAGCATCCGCACCGGCCGCGGCGAGGCGAGGTGAGGCGACCACCCAGGATCGCATACCCCCGCCTCCGTCAATCCCGCCGCGCCCCGGCCTCGTCGCGCCACCGCCAGCGGACGAGGAGCGGGCCGAGCGCCGCCTCGACGTCATCGTCCGAGGGCCGGGGACGCCCCGGTTCGAGCTCCGCCACCAGCCCGATCCGCGGGTCCTCGACCACCCGCGCGACCCGCGCCTCCAGCCCCACCTCGTGCAGCGTCGTATCATAGACCCTGGTGATCGCCATCCGCCGCAGGTCGGGCTTGAAGATCTTGCCGACCGCCGTCTTGGGCAGTTCCGCCATCACCTCGACATGCCTGGGCAGCGCCGCCCGCTCGCCGATCTCGGCCTCGGCATGGGCCTTCAGGCCCTCGGGCGTGGCCGCCGCCCCCGCCACCAGCTCGACATAGACCGCCGGCACCTCGCCCGAACGCGCGTCCGGCTGGCCGACCGCGCCCGCGAAGCAGACCTCCGGGTGGCGCAGGAGCGCCTCCTCGATCTGCGCCGGATCGATGTTGTGGCCGCCGCGGATGATCAGGTCCTTGGCCCTGCCGGTGATCCAGACGTACCCCTCCGCATCCATCCGCCCCAGATCGCCCGTCCGCAGAAAGCCGTCCGCCGTGTAGAGGCCGCGGTTCTTCTCGGGCTCGGTATAGGTCGCGCCCGGGACCGTGCCGGGGCCGCGCACGCAGATTTCGCCCGCCTCGTCGGTGCCGCAGACCCGCGTCACCCCGCCCTCGGCATCGCAATCGAGGATGCACACATCCGTATAGGGAAACGGCAGGCCGACGCTGCCGATCCTGCGCTCGCCGAAGGGCGGATTGATCGACACGAGGCAGGTCGCCTCGGTCATGCCGTAGCCCTCGAGCACCCGCACACCCGTCGCGGCCTCGAAGCGGGCGAAGAGTGCGCGCGGCATCGGCGCCGAGCCGCTGATCGCATAGCGCAGGCTCGAGACGTCGGCATCGACGGGCTGGCCCATCAGCTTCGCCGCCGCCGTCGGCACCATGATCAGGAAGCTCACGCGGTGCCGCGCGACGAGCTTCCAGAAGTTCGCATAGACGCCCTCGCCGCGATAGCCCTGGGGCGTGACCATCAGCATCTGCGCGCCGGTCATCAGGCAGGACATGAACACCGGATAGGCCGCGAAGACATGGAACATCGGCAGCGGACACACCAGCACGTCGGTCTCGGTGAACATGTAGGACCGGCCGCACCAGCCGTTGTAGAGCATCCCGCGCGCCCGGTGCTGGACGATCTTCGGGATGCCGGTCGTCCCGCCGGTGTGGAAGCAGGCGCAGACCCGGTCGCCCTCATCCGGCACGAAGGCCAGCGCCTCGCCGTCCTCGCGATCGATCGAGGCGCGGTAGTCGATAATCTGCGCCCGGTGGCGTGTGGAGACCCGCGGCCGGATCAGCGGCACGATCCACGACGCCGGCGCCGCGAGGTAGGGCCGCAGGCTCACCTGCACCACGGTCTCGACCGCCGGCGACTGGGCCACCGCCTCGGCGACGCGCTGCGCCACGTCCGAGCGCGGGAACGGCGCGAGGGTCACCACCACCTTCGCGCCCGTGTCGCGCAGGATCGCCGCGATCCGCTCGGGCGACAGCAGCGGGTTGATCGGGTTCACGACGCCGGCGGTGGCGCCCGCGAGCAGCACGACGGGCGCCTCGAGCCCGTTCGGCAGCACGTAGGCCACGCAGTCGCCGGGACCGACCCCCAGCCGGCGCAACAGGTTGGCCGCCCGCGTCACCTCGACCCTGAGATCGGCCCAGGACAGCGACACCGCCCGCGCCTTCGGCCCCGCGAACAGCTGGAACGTCAGCGCCGGGCGCCCCGGAAACCGCGCCGCCGTCTGCTCGAGCTGGGCATAGAGCGAACGCGCCGACCAGCGCGCCTCGAGCGGCATCTCCGCCTCGACCGCCCGCTTGTCCGCCTGCGTCGCAATCCTGATCATGCCGGCTCGTCCCCGCTCTGCACCGTGCGCCGGACGCGGTCCGGCTGCACGGATCATGCGGGGCGGCGGCGCGCCCGACAAGCCCCGCGCGCCGGAGAACGTCGCGGGGGCTGCGGGTCGCGTCCAGTGTAATCTTCCGTTAATGTCTTGGCGGATACGTTCATTCTTCAGCAACCATGCCTCAGGCGCCGATCTT
>JBBQRM010000341.1:0-3914 GCA_038214855.1 Rhodobacterales bacterium
CTGCAGCTCTGTCGCTGGCTGCCCGGCCGCAGGATCGTCTTCGTCGGAGACGCGAGTTTCGCCGTCCATGCGCTTGCCCACGCCCTGGCCCGGATCCCAGCGGGTCGCGCAACGCTGATCAGCCGCCTTCGTCTCGCGCCAGCTTCGCCTCGCGCCAGCTTCGACGCCCCACCCGCGGAACGCCATGCCCGCACCCAGGGACGGCCGGCCCAGAAAGGGCGACCTCTCCCCAAGCTCTCGGCCTTGCTCGCCGCGGTTCCTCCGAATTAACCCGCCACATCGATTCAGACCGAGACCGCCTTGTCACGCGTCACTTGAGTTCGGAGCCCTGGCCCGTTCGGGTCCCGCATTGCCTCCTCCCCTCCGCTGCGGTTATCTGCCGATCGATCTGCCGGTGAGGGGAGGCTGGATGGTGACGACGCTCGACGACCTGCGCCGCCTGCTCGGGGATCCCGCGGTGTCGCGCGGGCTTTCCTATCTCCAGCAGGGGCGCGTGCGGTCGCTGGCCGTCGGTCCGGATCGCAGCATAACCGCGCAGGTCCGGGGCAGCGCTCGCGCGCCTTACGTCCAGAAGATAAGCCTCGCCTACAACGGGACGGGCGCCCTGAGCCGGATCGACGGAATCTGCACCTGCCCCATGGCACGCAACTGCAAGCACGTCGCGGCGGCGGTGATCGCCTGGGAGAAGACCGGGTCCGCGCCGCAGGAGGCACCACCGCCACCCGCGCCCCACCTGGCGCCGACCCTGCAACATTGGCTGGCGCGGGTGCGGCAGGCGGACGCGGCGGAAGCGGCCGCTCCTGATGGCGATCCCGATGTTTATCCGCCGACGGTGCGCGACCGCCTGCTCTACGCGGTTGGCCTCGAGCGGACCTCAGGGCGCCTGATCGTGACAGCGATGAAGGGCACGCTGCGCAAGGACGGGACGCTCGGCAAGACCCACCGCCGCTTTGATGCCGGCCGGCTCGCCTGGGAGGATGCACCGAAGTTCATCCGGCCGGTCGACCTGCGCATCCTGCACCGGATCGAGGCGTTCGGGCTCGTCATGTCGCACTACTCCCACAGCCGGGCGCTGCCGGAGCCCGGATCGATCCTGGCGCTCCTGGAGATGATCGCGGAGACCGGCCGCGGCACCTGGGGTGAGCTGCAGGGGCCGGTTCTGGAGATCGGCCCGCCGCGCCGCGGCACCATCGAATGGTCCGCCGGCGAGGACGGCATCCAGCGGCCGCGCCTCGTCGATGGCGAGGGCGCCGAGCTCGCGATCCTCCCGATCAATCCGCCCGCCTATGCCGACCCCCCCTCCGGCGCAGTCGGGCCGCTGACCCTCGACATGCCGCCGAAGCTCGCGGCGGCGGTGCTGGCGGCTCCCGATATTCCGCCCGAAGCCGCGGGCGCCATCGCCGAGGCGCTCGGGACGCTGCGGCAAGCCCGCCTGGCCGGGCCGAAGCCGATCCGGTCCGAGACGCGCAGCGGCATCGTGCCGGTGCCGGTGCTGCGGCTCTTCGCGCTCGAGCTGCGCCGCACCTACAGGCGATGGGGCACCGGCGCGACGGTCACTCTGCCGGCGCTGCGGCTCGCCTTCGACTATGCCGGACGCGAGGTCGCGGGGTTCCCCTACGGCGATCCGAAGGCGCGCGACGGCGACACCGTCGTGACCCTGAGCCGCGACCGCGCCGCCGAGCAACGGGCGCACCAGCGGATTTCGGTCCCCGGAACGGACCGTATCGACGAGCTTGCGCAGTTCGCCCCCGGGGCCGGTGCCTCGCCGTTCGACCGGGTCTTCGAGGCCGACCTGGCGGACGGCGATGGTCCCGGCTTCGACGCGCGACGCGCCGCGCTGGCCTTCACCGCGGAAGAGCTCCCCCTGTTGCGCGCCGAGGGCTGGCGGGTCGAGATCGACCCGAGCTGGCCCTACCGCCTGCACGACGGGCCGGTCGAGATTCGCGCCGGCATCGCCGGCGGCGGCGCAGATCGGCTGTCGCTCGGCGTTACGCTCAGCGCCGCGGACGAGGCACTCGACCTCGCGCCGCTGATCGGCTCGATCATCGGCGTCCTGCCGCTCGATGTCGAGGGCGCCCTAGCCGGCGGCTTCGACCTCGACGAGTTCCTCGAGGATCTCGTGCTCTACCAGCGCCTCGCCGACGGCACCCACGTTCCGCTGCAAGGCGAGGCGCTGGCTCCGCTGGTGCGCGCCGTGCTCGCCGCACCCGGCCTGCTAGGCGGATTTCACCCGGCCGAGGCCGGGCGGCTGCCCGACCTCGCCGAGGCGCTGGAGGGCTGCGGCATCCCCTTCGACGGCGGACCCCGGATCCTCGAGCTCGGCCGCAAGCTCAAGGCGCTCGCGTCGGCGCCCATGACCGAGCCTCCGGCCGGACTGCACGCCGAGCTCAGGCCTTACCAGAAGACCGGCTACGGTTGGCTGAACGCGTTGGCCGAGACCGGGTTCGGCGGCGTGCTCGCAGACGACATGGGCCTCGGCAAGACACTCCAGGCTCTCGCCCTGCTCGTCGCCCGCCACCGCGGCATCGGCAGCGACCGCCCGAGCCTGCTGATCGTGCCCACGAGCCTCGTCGGCACCTGGCGGCGGGAGGCGGCGCGCTTCGCTCCGGATCTCAAGGTGCTTGTGCTGCACGGGGCCGACCGGCATGACCGGCGCGACGCGATCAAGGATCATCACGTCGTGGTCACCACCTATCCTCTGCTGCACCGCGACCACGGGTTCCTGCTCGCCCGGGACTGGGACGTCGCGATCCTAGACGAGGCACAGGCGGTCAAGAACCCCGCCACGGCCGTCGCCCGCCACATCCGTGACATCGAGGCGCGCACCCGCCTCGCGCTCACCGGCACGCCGCTGGAAAACAGCCTCGAAGACCTCTGGGCGCTGTTCGACTGGCTGATCCCCGGCCTGCTCGGCGACCGCAAGGGCTTCCGCACCCGCTTCCGCACCCCGATCGAGCGCGACGGCGACACCGCCGCCCAGGCCACGCTCAACGCCCGCATCCGCCCGTTCCTGATGCGGCGAACCAAGGCCGAGGTCGCCGCCGACCTGCCCATGAAGTCGGAGTTCAACGAGATCGTCCCGCTCGGCGTCCAGCAGCGCGCACTCTACGAGACGATCCGGCTCAGCATGGACGCCCGCGTGCGCGAGGCGATCGCCGCCAAGGGGCTGGCGGCCAGCCGCATCACCATCCTCGACGCGCTCCTCAAACTGCGCCAGGTCTGCTGCGATCCGGCACTGCTGAAGCAGGGCGCGGACAAGCCGATCACCGACAGCGCCAAGCGCGCCCGGCTGATGGAGATGCTCGAGTCGCTGATCGCCGAGGGTCGGCGCGTCCTGGTGTTCTCGCAGTTCGTTACAATGCTTGAGCTGATTGAGCGCGAGGTGCGCGCCCGCGGCTGGACCTACGCCAAGCTGACCGGCAAGACCCGGAACCGCGAAGAGCTCGTCGCCGGCTTCCAGACCGGCACGACACCGCTCTTTCTGATCAGCCTCAAGGCCGGCGGCGTCGGCCTGACCCTGACCGCCGCCGACACGGTCATCCTCTACGACCCCTGGTGGAACCCCGCCGTCGAGCGCCAGGCGATGGACCGGGTCCACCGCATCGGCCAGGACCGCGCAGTCTTCGTCTACCGCCTCCTCGCGGAGGGCTCGGTCGAGGAGGCCATCACTGCGCTGCAGGCGCGGAAGCAGGCTCTCGCCGACGCTCTCTTCGAAGGGGGCGGCGAGGGTCCTCTCGCGCTGACGGAAGCCGATATTGCCACGCTATTTCGGCCGCTCAGCTTGGGGTGATGGTCGCTGCGGGTCACGGGCGGTCCAGTCCTGATCGGCAGCTTCCCCTTCAGCAGCGCCGGCGTATGTGCCCGGGTGCACGCCGACCGGGTGCGGGCGTTCGCGGCGAAGATGGCGTGTACCT
>JBBQRM010000342.1:0-3910 GCA_038214855.1 Rhodobacterales bacterium
GAAGTGGTCGAGCAGCGCGGCGAGGCGCGACCTGCGGGGCAGTCTCTCTGGCGACGGTGACATGGCGGCTCCGATTCAAGGCGCCGCATCGATTCAGCAAATCGCTCCCCTGTCACCTGTCATATGAGTTCGGAGCCGTGCTTGCACGCCGAGGGGCGTTGACGCGAGCGGCGCTCGGGGTCACGCTGGGCGCAGGGGGAGGAGCGAGGTGACGGTTACGCCCGCGTTCGCGCCAGATGTCGAGATCCGCTGCCGGGACCATGCGATCGGCTGCATCGGCGCGGGGATGATCATGGCGGAATGCCATCTCGCGGCCTATGCGCAGGCGGGCTTTCCCGTCGCTGCCATCGCCTCGCGGACGCAGGCGCGCGCGGCGGCGGTGGCGGAGCGCTGGGGCATCGGGACGGTGCACGCCACGCCAAAGGCGCTGATCGCCGACCCACGGGTGGAGATCGTCGATATCGCCTATCCGCCCGACCTCCAGCCGGCGCTGATCCGCGCGGCGCTCGACGCACCCCATGTGAAGGCCGTGTTGGCGCAGAAGCCGCTGGCGCTGTCGCTGACCGAGGCGGTGGCGCTCAGGGATGCGGCGGCGGCGGCCGGCAAGCCGCTCTCGGTCAACCAGAACATGCGCTACGACCAGTCGATGCGGGTGCTGAGGCAGATCCTCGAGGCGGGCGAGCTCGGCGAGGTGGTCTTCGCCCAGATCGACATGCACGCGATCCCGCACTGGCAGGACTTCCTCGCCGGCTACGACCGGCTGACGCTCGCGAACATGAGCGTGCATCATCTCGACGTGCTGCGCTTCCTGCTCGGCGAGCCGGTCGAGGTGACCTGCGTCACCCGCACCGACCCGCGCACCCGCTTTGCCCATACCGACGGCATCGTGGTGACAACCCTTCGCTTTGCCTCCGGCGCGCTGGCGCTGACGCTCGAGGACGTCTGGTCGGGGCCGCGCGCGCAGGGCTTTGCCGACGACCAGCACATCCGCTGGCGCGTCGAGGGCACGGAAGGCGTGGCGCGCGGCACCATCGGCTGGCCGACCGATGCGGCCTCGACGCTCGACTATGCCTCGACGCGCAGCACCGGCGGGGCGTGGGTCACGCCGGAATGGACGTCGAAATGGTTCCCGCAGGCCTTCATCGGGGTGATGGAGCAGCTCCAGCACGCGGTCGCGTCGGGCGAGCCGCCGGCACTGGGCGTCGAGGACAACCTCCGCACGATGGCGCTGATCGAGGCGGCGTACCGGTCCGTCGCCGAGGGCCGCACGGTGCGGATGGACGAGATCGAAGTGGGCCAGAGGGGGAGCGGGCGATGATGCAGGTGGGGATCTTCACGGGGTACTTCGCCTACGGTCTGGAGGAGACGGCGCGGCGCATCCGCGCGCTCGACTTCAACTGCGTCCAGCTCGACCTGACCTTCAAGGACATGGACCTGTCGGCGGGCGCGATCAGCCGCGAAAAATGCACGCGCATCGTCGAGACCTTCCGCGACCACCACCTGCCGATCTGCGCGATCTCGGGCTATACCAACATCGTCCATCCCGACGCGGGCGAGCGGCGGCGGCGGATCGAGCTGCTGAAGGAGATCATCCGCCACGCGCAGTATCTCGGCACGCCTTACGTGATCTCCGAGACCGGGACCTTCGATGCCGACAGCGACTGGGTCGCGCATCCGAAGAACAAGACCGAGGAAGGCTTCGACGAATGCCGCGCGATCATCGCCGACCTCGCGCAACACGCCTATGACCACGGGGCGCAGTTCCTGCTCGAGACCTATGTGAACAACGTCGTGGGCTCGGTCGAGGAGACGGTGCGGATGTTCGCGGAGGTGGACCATCCGGGCCTCGGCCTGCTGATGGACCCGACGAACTATTTCGAGGCGCACAACATCGACGCGATGGCACGCGTGCTGCATCAGGTCTTCGACACGCTCCAGGACCGTGTCCGCATCGCACATGCCAAGGACGTGAAGCGTTCAGGCGCGGACAAGTCCGAGAAGCACGCCGCGATCGACGCCTCCGAGGCGCACAGCTTCCGCGGCGTCGGCGAGATCGAGCTGCCGGCGCCGGGCATGGGCGAGCTCGACTACGACCTCTACCTGAAGCTGCTTGCGCGGAAGCATCCGAACATCCCCATGATCATCGAGCATCTCGAGGAGGAAGACGTAGCCCGCGCCAAGGCCTTCCTCGACGGGCGCCTGCGCGCGGGCGGGCTCTGATGCGGCTCTGGGGCGAGGAGCTGAGCCGGCGCGAGGTCGAGGCGCGGGCGGGCGCGCTGTCGCAGTTCGCGGGCGTGCGGCTGATGACGCTGGGCGACGGTCTGGAGCGCGGCATCAGGATGCTGGAGTTTCGCACCGGCACCGGCCTCAGGTTCACCGTGCTGGTCGACCGGGCGCTCGACATCGCCGATTGCGAGCACCGCGGCCGGGCCATCGGCTGGCATTCGCCGAGCGGCTTCCGGCATCCGGGCCTGCACGAATACGAGGGCGAGGGCGGGCTCGGCTGGCTGCGGTCCTTCTCGGGGCTGCTGGTGACCTGCGGGCTCGACCACATCCTGTTCATGGACGAGGAGGATGCCTTCCACTACACCTACGCCCCGCGCAAGACCGTCCGGCACTCGATCCACGGCCGGGTCAGCACCATCCCCGCGCGACTCACCGGCTACGGCGAGCGCTGGCAGGGCGACGAATGCATCCTGTGGTGCGAGGGGGTGGTGACGCAGGCCGCGGTCTTCGGCGAGGACCTGCAGCTGACGCGGCGGATCGAGGCGAGCGTCGGCGGCGACGAGATCCGCATCTCGGACCGGGTGCGGAATCGCGGTTTCTACGCGACGCCGCACTTGTTCTGCTATCACATCAACCTCGGCCATCCGCTGGTCGCCGAGGGCGCGCGGTATCTGGCGCCGATCACCGATGTCGTCTGGGCGGCGCATTGGGGCTCCGCCTACGAGTCGCAGGGGGTGGGCTACCGGCGCATGCCGGCGCCGCAGGAGAGCTTCCACGAGCAGGTCTGGCAGCACGAGCTCGCGGCCGATGCCGCGGGCGAGGTGCCGGTGGCGGTGGTCAATGACGCGCTCGGGATCGGTCTCGAGCTTACGACGCGAAAGGAGCAGTTTCCCTGCATGTACGAGTGGCAGAACTTCCAGGCCGGGCAATATGCGCTCGGCATCGAGCCATCGACCAACCACGTGCTCGGCCATGCCTTCGCGCGTGAGCGTGGCGAGCTGATCCGGCTCCAGCACGGAGAGGAGCGCGCCTACGACAGCAGCCTGCGCGTGCTCGACGGGGCGGAGGCAATCGCGGCGGCGGAGGCGCGGATCGCGGGGCTCGCCCGCCAGCCGGACGAGGATTATCCCGAGCCCTCGGGCAACCACCTGCCGCTCGGGGCGCGGCGATGAGCGGGCTGACGCTGGCAGGGCGCCGCGTGCTCTACACCGGGGCCGCCGGGGGGCTCGGGCTGGAGGCGAGCCTCTGCTTCCTGCGGGCGGGGATGGAAGTGCTGGCGCTCGACCACGATCCCGCGAAGATCGCGGCGCTGGAGGCGGCCGTGGCCGCGGAGGGGCTGGAGGGGCTCACGCTGCTGCGTGCCGATCTTGGCGATCTGGGCGGCCTGCGCGACCTGCTCGGCACGCTCGGCGGCATCGACGCGGTGATCAACAACGCCGCGATCTATCCCTCCAAGCCCTTCGAGGACTACACGATCGAGGAGCACCAGGCGGTGCAGCGCATCAACGTCGATGCCGGCATCGTCTGCGTGCAGGCGGCGCTGCCGCACTTGCGCGCGCAGGGCTGGGGGCGGATCGTCAACATCGCCTCGATCACCGTCTACGGCGGCTGGGCGAACCTCGCGCCCTACGTCCAGTCGAAGGCGGCGCTCATCGGCCTCACCCGCGCCTGGGCGCGGGAGTTC
>JBBQRM010000343.1:0-3898 GCA_038214855.1 Rhodobacterales bacterium
TCGACCCGGTAGTCTGGGCTGATCAGGCTCGGATCGGCCTCGACCCGCACCGACAGGCCGAAGCGCAGCTCGATCATCGCGATGTGCTCGCGCTTGTGGTTGAGCAGATAGTTGCAGATCTCGACCGGTGCCACGACCAGCACCTCCTTCGAGCGCTGACGCACGCCCTCCTCCTCGATCTCGCGCAGCAGGGCGAGCGCCATCGAATCGTCCGAGCGCACGCGTCCGGTGCCGTGGCAGTGCGGGCAGCTCTTGGTCGTCGCCTCGATCATGCCGGGCCTGAGCCGCTGGCGGCTCATCTCCAGCAGGCCGAAGCCGGAGATCCGCCCGATCTGGATCCGCGCGCGGTCGGATTTGAGCTTCTCCTTGAGCTTCTTCTCGACCGCGGCGTTGTTGCGCCGGTCCTCCATGTCGATGAAGTCGATCACGATCAGCCCCGCGAGATCGCGCAGCCGCATCTGGCGCGCGGCCTCTTCGGCGGCCTCGAGGTTGGTCTTGAGCGCGGTATCCTCGATCGAGGCCTCGCGGGTGGCGCGGCCGGAGTTCACGTCGATGGCGACCAGCGCCTCGGTCACGTCGATGACGATGTAGCCGCCGGACTTGAGCTGGACCACCGGGTTGAACATCGCGCTGAGATAGCTCTCGACCTGATAACGCGAGAACAGCGGTATCGCCTCGGCATGGAACTTCACGTTGCGCGCGTGGCTCGGCATCAGCATCTTCATGTAGTCTTTGGCCTCGCGGAAGCTCCGCTCGCCGTCGACGATGATCTCCTCGATGTCGCGGCTGTAGAGGTCGCGGATCGCCCGCTTGATCAGGCTGCCTTCCTCGTAGATCGGCGCCGGCGCCAACGAGCTCATCGTCAGGTCGCGGATCTGCTCCCACTGGCGCAGCAGGTACTCGTAGTCGCGCTTGATCTCGGTCTTGGTGCGCGCAGCACCCGCGGTGCGGATGATCAGCCCCGCGCCCTGGGGCACGGTGATCGAGCCCGAGATCTCCTTGAGCTTCTTGCGATCGGCGGCGTTGGTGATCTTTCGGCTGATCCCGCCGCCGCGAGCGGTGTTGGGCATCAGCACGCAATAGCGGCCCGCGAGCGACAGATAGGTGGTCAGCGCCGCGCCCTTGTTGCCACGCTCCTCCTTGACGACCTGCACCAGCAGGATCTGGCGGACCTTGATCACCTCCTGGATCTTGTAGCGGCGCGGGCGGGGCTTGCGCGGGCTGCGCTCCTCGGCGACGTCGTCGCCGCCGACGGACTCGTACTCGCCCTCCTCCGAGTTCCGGGAGGCGCTGCGCTCACGGCGGTCATCTTCCGGCTCCGGCTCTTCGCCCGGCTCGTCGGGGACCGCGATCTCGATCTCGCCCGAAGCGGCCGAGGGTGGCGGCACGTCGGCCATCCCCTCCGCCTCCGCTTCCGCCGGCACGACCACGTCGGACGCGGTGACCGCGTCCTCGCCGGAGGGCGCGCCTTCGCTCGCTGGCTGGGAGCGCCTGCGGCTGCGCGACCGGCCGCGGGGCTTCGTAGCCTCGGCGTTCGTCTCCTCCTCCGCCTCGCGGGCCAGCGCCGCCTCCTCGGCCAGAAGCGCCTCGCGGTCGGCCTTGGGGATCTGGTAATAGTCGGGATGGACCTCGGAGAAGGCGAGGAACCCGTGGCGGTTGCCGCCGTAATCGACGAAGGCCGCCTGGAGCGACGGCTCGACCCGCGTCACCTTGGCGAGATAGATGTTCCCCGCGAGCTGGCGCTTGTTGAGCGACTCGAAGTCGAACTCGTCAACCTTGTTCCCATCCACCACCACCACACGAGTTTCCTCGGCATGGGTGGCGTCGATCAGCATTTTTCGTGTCATGTTTTCTTTCGGGACCGCCACGCCGAAGGGCCGGGACGATGTCCCGCACCTCGTGCGTAGGGTCGGCTGAAGCGTGCGTGCGCAAGGCAGGCCAGAGGTCCCGGTCGTCGGGCTCCTGCGGTCTCAGATGCTGTCTTGCGCGTGTCACCGCGGTTTGTCTCCGGCACGGAGCTCGAAGGCTCCCTGCCCGTTCTGTCCGGGCTCGTGCGCCCCGGGGTGTATCGATCTGGCGCGAACGCCCTGTCGCGGAGAATCCGGCATCACCGAGGCCGGAACTGTCGTCCTGCGATGCCGCGAGCGCGCGACGAATACGAGTGGGTCGAGATGCGTCGAACCCTTTCCACCACGGCACCTTACGCTGCGGGCAAGTGGAATGACAAATGCTTTTTGACGGTTTCTTTACCCCCGGGCGTCGAGAGGCGCACCGCCCGCTCTCAGCCGGTGGTTGCGTCGGGGTTAACATCACGCTTTCGTAACCCTCGCGCCCTACGTTGACCGCGGGAGCGTTTTGACCTCGGTCCACCGCTCCGATAACGTGTGGCGATGATCGACAGGGTCCGAATCGTGTTGCGTGGCGTTCTGCAGTTCTTCGGGTTCCTGTTCAGCTGGCTCGCGCTCGGCTCTCTGATGGGTCTGGCCGCAATCGCCGCGATGTTCGTGATCTACGGCCGCGACCTCCCCGACTATGCCCAGCTCGCGGACTACGAGCCGCCGACGCTCAGCCGCATCTATTCCGGCGAGGGGCGGCTGATGGACGAGTTCGCCCGCGAGCGCCGCATCTTCACGCCGATCGACGAGATCCCCGACCCCATCAAGCAGGCCTTCGTCAGCGCCGAGGACAAGAACTTCTACGCACATCACGGCTACGACCTCGGCGGCATCGCCGCGGCCATCTACGACGCGGCGCAGGGCCAGCGGCTGCGGGGGGCCTCGACCATCACCCAGCAGGTGATGAAGAACTTCCTTTTGACCGGTGACCGCTCGGGCGAGCGCAAGGTCAAGGAGATCATCCTCGCGACCCGGCTCGAGCGCACGCTCTCCAAGGACAAGATCCTCGAGCTCTACCTCAACGAGATCTTCCTCGGCCAGAACTCCTACGGCGTCACCGCGGCGGCGCAGTCTTATTTCGGCAAGTCGCTCGAGGAGCTCACGCTGGCCGAGACCGCCTATCTCGCCGCCCTGCCGCAGGCGCCGAGCGTGCTGCATCCGGTGCGCGAGCACGACCGCGCCATCGCCCGGCGCAACTACGTGCTCGGCGAGATGCGCCAGACCGGCTACATCACCGAGGCCGAGGCCGAGGCCGCGATGGCCGAAGACCTCGTGACGGTGCAGGGCGGCGACATTCCATCCATGCGCGAGGCGATGCCGCCGCGCGACTATTTCACCGACGAGATCCGCCGGCAGCTCTCGGCGAGCCTCGGCGACGAGGCGCTGTTCACCGGGGGGCTCACGATCCGCGCCACCGTCGATCCCGAGCTCCAGACCGTGGCGGCCGGGGCGCTCCGCGACGGGCTGGAAAAGTTCGACCGCGAGCAGGGCATCTACCGGGGGCCCGCGGCCAGCATCGACCCCGCGCGTCTCGAGCCGGGCGACGAGGCCGGCTGGCGGCGGGCCTTGGCCGAGACGCGGGTGCCGCGCGACATCGACGGCTGGCACCCGGCGGTGATCCTCGAGATCGGCGACAGCGCCGCGCGCATCGGCATCGAAGGTGTCGAGGAGGATGCGGACGGGCATTACCTCGGCTTCGAGGACGCGCGCTGGGCGCGGCTGCGCGACGACAATGGCCGGTTGCGCCAGGCGACCGGTCCCGACGACATGTGGGACGTCGGCGACGTGGTGCTGGTGAAGGCGGTGGAGACCGAGGGCGACGGGCCGCGCTGGTCCTATCGCCAGGTGCCGGCGGCCCAGGGCGGGTTCATGGCGATGGATACCCAGACCGGCCGGGTGCTGGCGATGCAGGGCGGCTTCTCCTACCAGTCGAGCGTCTTCAACCGCGCGACCCAGGCCCTGCGCCAGCCGGGCTCGTCCTTCAAACCCTTCGTCTATGCGGC
>JBBQRM010000344.1:0-3881 GCA_038214855.1 Rhodobacterales bacterium
CATCATTCGCGTTAGGCGGCCAGCTGGCAGCGCTTGGCGAGGAGGTCGCCGCGCAGGTCGGTGTTGATTTCGTCGGCAGCGTCGCGACCCGGACGCTCGCCGACATCGAAGGCAGTCTTTGACCCGCCCCCTGCACAGGGAGGGCAGGCCTTGCTGCGGCCCCGAGGCGCAGGCGTCTCGGCTTGACCAGGCAGCATCGTGAACGAGAACGGCCAGTTCCACACCAGCCTCGACAGCTTCGCGCACGTCGATGCGCAGGCGGTGAAGTCGATCATCGCGGCCGGCTCCGACATCGCGCTCCTGATCACCGCCGAGGGCATCGTGCGAGACGTCTATATCGGGCCGGAGACGCAGGCCGCCAACGACATGCGCGCCTGGTCGGGAGCCGGCATCCGCGATCTGGTGACCGAGGAATCGCGCGCCAAGATCGCAGACATGCTCAGCCGTGCCCGCACCGACGAGACGCCGCGCTGGCGCGAGGTCAACCACGTCAGCAGCGACGAGGAGGACTTTCCCGTCCGCTACGCCGCGATCCCCACCGGCGAGGGCGGCGACGTCATCCTGCTCGGGCGCGACCTGCGCATGGTCGCTCAGCTCCAGAAGCGGCTGGTCCAGGCGCAGCTGACGATGGAGCAGGACTACGAGCGCATTCGCCAGATCGAGACGCGCTACCGGGTGCTGTTCGAGACAAGCCACGAGGCGCTCCTGATCGTGTCCTCGGAGACCGGGCGGATCGTCGACGCGAACTCCGCCGCGGCGCGGCTTTTCGCGCGCGAGGTGCAGGACCTCACCAACCGGGTGTTCGCCAACCGCTTCGACGCCCAGAGTCAGGCCGATCTCGCGGCGGCGCTGGCGATGGTGCGCGAGACCGGCCGCGAACGTTCGCTCACGCTGCGCAGCCGGGGGGACAACGCGCAGCTCGGCCTCGACGTACTCCTGTTCCGCACGGTGAACGAGACGCTCTATCTGTGCCGCCTGACCCCGCGCGGCGCCGAGGCGCAGGACCAGGGCTTCGACCGCTCGCTCTCGGCGCTCTACAGCCGCGCGAGTGATGCGATGGTCTTCACCGACGTGCACGGGCTGATCCAGCACGCGAACACGGCCTTCCTCGCCCTGGCGGACGTCGCGGTGGGCGAGACGTTGCGCGACGCGAGCCTCGGCGATTTTCTCGGCCGCCCGGCGGTGGATCTGAGCGTGATGATGACCAACGCCCGCCAGAAGGGGCGGCTGTCAGTCTATGCCACTACCTTTCGCAGCGCCTTCGGGGTGAGCCTGCCGGTGGAGATTTCGACGGCCTATCTCGCGGACGCGCGGCCCGAGGGCTTCGGCTTCGTGCTGCGCGACGTGAGTCGCAGCGGCCCCTCCCGCGGCCCCGGCCCGGCGGTATCCTCGGAGTCGGTGGAGCATATCATCGACCTGGTCGGCTCGACCCCGCTCAAGGAGCTGGTCCGGGGCACGACGGACGTGGTCGAGAAGCTCTGCATCGAAACGGCGATCAAGCTCACCTCGAACAACCGCGCCTCGGCGGCAGAAATGCTCGGCCTGTCGCGCCAGAGCCTCTACGTGAAGCTGCGCAAGCATGGGTTGATCGACCAGGAGGACTGAGCGGCTGGCGCCGCTGCACGGGCGTGATTTCAGAGCGACGGTCGAGCAGGACGATCTGACCCGAGCCGGGAATGCTCACGGGTGCTCAAGCTTGAGCAAATCGACAAGATCTTGATTTGGCTAGTTTTTCTTGATGTCGTTAACCACCTGGAAAGGATTTCAGACCGCTGCGGTCAGGTCGAACGTCGCCGGCGAACTTCCGGAAGGGCGGCATTACAGCTCCTGGGACAGGAGCGCGAAACCGCCGCCTCAAGGATGCGCGGCACCGCTTTCGTCAGGTCTGCGGTTCGAGATACCCCTTGACGATCTCGGTCATCCGCTCGGGCGACAGGATCGGCGGGAGCAGGGTGAGTACGGCGCCCACCGGGTCCAGGAGGTAGACGAAGCTGCCGTGCGCGTAGATCGGCCCGTGTTCGGGATCGACGAACATCAGCCCTGCTTCGACCTGGAAGGACGCGCGCGCGGCGGCGAGGGCTGCATCGCTGCCCGTAAGCGCGGCGAGGCGTGGGTGGATCCGCGGGGCCGCGACGGCGAGCGCGGCCTGGGTGTCGAAAGCGGGATCGACGGTGATCAGCACCGGCGTCACGAGGTGGCCCGCTTCGGCGAGACGGTCGGTGAGCTCGGCCAGCGCCGGCAGCACGCTCGAGCAGATGCCGGGGCAGTTGGCGTAGCCGAAGAACAGGAGCTGCGCCCGTCCGTCGGGATCGGCCTCGGTGCGTGCATTGCCGTTCTGGTCGATGAGCGCGAAGGGTCCGCCGACGCGGTCGGCGAAGGGCAGCGGCGCCATCGCCTGCGGCGGCGGCGGCGCGGGCTCCGGGTGGCGGTGGCCATCGTGCGCGGCTGCGGCTCCCGCGCCGAGGCAGAGCGCGAGCGCGAGGGCCGCTCGCATCAGAACCATTCCGCGAAGAACGCCTCGTCCACCGAGGGGCCGAGCCCCAGATAGCCTTCGGCGGCGATATGGGCTTCGATGGCGGGGTCGTTGCGGAACCACTCGCCGCCCTTCGCCGCGGCTTCGGGGTGGCGCTCGGCCCAGACTTCGGTGAAGCGCGTGGCGGGGAGGAACTCGGCCGCGCCTTCGGGGCGGATGCGCTGGATCATGTAGAAGGGCGCGGGCGTCACCTCCGCCTCGCCGACGAGCAGGCCGTCGAGCTCGACGATCTGGCCGCAATAGGGCGCGAGGTCGGCGACGGCGCCGGTGAAGACCGGCTGGAAGTTCTTCATCGGCAGGACCAGAACGCCGTCGGCGCTGCGCAGCAGGCCGAGCTGGCGGTCGCCAGCGCCGCAGTTCTCGGGGCAGTCGTCGGAGAGCTGGCAGAGGATATCGACGACCTCGGCCTCGAATCGGGCGGGGGCCTCGCCGAGCAGCCCCCAGGATTTGGCCTCGCTGCCCTCCGAGAAATCCTGGGCGGAGGCGGGAGCGGCGAGGGCGATCAGCGCCGCGGTGGCGCGCAGGAGCGGGGTCATCGGGCTTCCTCCGGGACGGCGAATTCGGGGATGGGGCCGTACTCCTCGTGGTTGAGGTCGGTGATGCCGTCGTTGGCGACCACCTCCTCGACGACGAGATAGTTCACCCCGTCGCGGACGTAGTGCATCCCGTCGGCGGTGAGCCGGTCGGAGGCGACGGTGAGCAGGGTCTCGGGCGAGGCGAGCGGGTCGGCGCCCGCGAGCTTGAGGACCATGTAGACGGTGCCGTCGTCGGCGAGGAGCCCGACAGGGATGCCGCCCGCGGCGCACCAGAGGGCGCAGGTGTGGTGGGCGGAGCCCTGGACGGCCTCGTAGCCGCCCATGACGCCGGAGAAGTAGCACCAGGTGTCGATCATCTCGCCGGTGACCTGGAGGCGCTCGGGCGCGGTCTCGGCCGCGGCGGGCAGCGCAAGGGCCGCGAGCGGCAGGCAAGCGAGGTGGAGGAGGCGGGGCATGGTGGTTTCTCCGTGTTGTGGCCTTTCAGGCCGCTTCGCGGGAGGGGGTGCCGGTGTTACAGCGGGAGAGGGGGCCGAGCGTGCGACAATAGGTGTCGCACTGTGCGACATCGAGACAGTTGTTGAATTCGTTGGAGAAGAATGCGCATTTTTTGCATTTCGGTACCTTCACTGCGTGCCGAGCTCGCCTGATACGAACTCCGGGTGATTCCTATGGGGCCGCGTTGCCCGGACCGGATGAGCGAGGCTCCTGTCTACGCGGATCGTGTTAGTTTGGGGTTGCGGACGGCATCCCGTGAGGCTCCTGGGGCTCATGACCCCGTCCACCGGCCTGGGAGCCGCCCGCTCTTCGCGTCG
>JBBQRM010000345.1:0-3876 GCA_038214855.1 Rhodobacterales bacterium
CACGAGCTCCTTGAGGTTTTCCAGCCGCCCCGCGGCATCCGGCGAGCGGTCGTTGCGCCACATCTCGGTATAGCCGCTCTCGTCGAGGATCGTCTCGGCGAGCGCTACGTGGTTCTCCCCCGTCCGCAGGGCTGCGTGCCAGCGGTCGAACTGATCGACCAATCCCCCCAGCGCGCCACGCGCCCGCGCCGGCAGGCGGGTGTCCTTCGCTGCCAGCCGCGCACCCTCGATCAGCGACACGCCCGCCTCGCGTGCCACGCGGTTGATCTCCGGCACCGACTTGTCGCCGAGGCTGCGCTTGGGGGTGTTGACGATCCGCTCGAAGGCGAGCCCGTCGTCGGGGCTGACCGCGACGCGGAAATAGGCCATCGCGTCGCGGATCTCCATCCGCTCGTAGAAGCGCGGGCCGCCGATCACCCGGTAGGGGAGGCCGATGGTCAGGAACCGGTCCTCGAAGGCGCGCATCTGATGGGTCGCGCGCACCAGGATCGCCATGCCGTCGGGCGAGACTGGCTCGAGCCCGCGGGTGCCGCGCGCATAGGCCTCGATCTCCTCACCGATCCAGCGCGCCTCCTCCTCGCCGTCCCAATGCCCGATCAGCCGCAGCTTCTCGCCGCGGTCCACGTCGGTCCACAGCGTCTTGCCGAGCCGGCTCTCGTTGCCCGCGATCACGCCGGAGGCCGCACCGAGGATATGCGGCGTCGAGCGATAGTTCTGCTCCAGCCGGATCACCGCAGCACCGGGGAAATCCTTCTCGAAGCGCAGGATGTTTCCCACCTCCGCGCCGCGCCAGCCATAGATCGACTGATCGTCGTCGCCGACGCAGGCGATGTTGCGGTGCCCCCCCGCGAGCAGCCTGAGCCACAGGTACTGCGCGACGTTGGTGTCCTGATACTCGTCCACGAGGATGTAGCGGAACCACCGCTGGTACTTCTCCAGCACGTCAATGTGCGCCTGCAAGATGCCCACGACGTGCATCAGGAGGTCTCCGAAGTCGCAGGCGTTCAGCACCCGCAGCCGCTCCTGGTACTGCGCGTAGATCTCCGCTCCGCGGTTGTTGAAGGCGCCCGCCTCCGCGGCCGGCAGCTTGTCGGGCGTCAGCGCGCGGTTCTTCCAGCCGTCGATGATCGCGGCCAGCAGCCGCGGCGGCCAGCGCTTGTCGTCGATCCCCTCGGCCTGGAGGATCTGGCGCATGAGGCGCAGCTGGTCGTCGGTGTCCAGGATGGTGAAGTTCGACTTCAGCCCCGCGAGTTCGGCGTGTCGGCGCAGGAGTTTGACCGAGATCGAATGGAACGTCCCGAGCCAGGGCATTCCCTCGACCACCCCGCCGACAAGACTTCCCACGCGCGCGCGCATCTCGCGCGCCGCCTTGTTAGTGAAGGTGACCGCGAGGATCTCATTCGGCCGCGCCCGCCCCGTTGCCAGCAGATGCGCGATCCGCGCCGTAAGCGCCCGCGTCTTGCCGGTGCCCGCGCCCGCCAGCACCAGAACCGGTCCGTCCAACGTCTCGACCGCGAGCCGCTGGTCGGGGTTGAGCCCGTCGAGATAGGCCGCCGGCCGCGCCGCCGCGCGTGCCGAAAGCGGGCGCTCCGCCGCCTCGAACGCGGCGGCCTCGTCGCTCGTCCAACTGCTCATGACCGCGCAACGTAGCGTCGGCGGAAGAAAAAGGAAACCCTGCTGTTCGCGCTGTGTTCACGGACACTGCAATGGCACAGCCGCAGGTTGCCTCCGCAGCGGAGGGTGACTAGACGTGGTCAACGTCAAGAATCAGGATCGGGACTTCAGCGTGCGCAATTTCGTTCCACACAAGGCCGCTCTCGCCAACCGTGCGGTGCAGAAGCACAACGCCCGGACCTTCGCCGACATCGGCGGGTGCTGGGGCATTCATGCGGCCTATACCGCCGACGTGTTGTCGAAAAATGAGATCCACAAGGCCTACGTCGCCGACGGCAACGTTAACGACCAGTCCCGCGCCGCCGGTCGGCCTTATCCGCAGCTCGAGTTCCGCGAAGGGCTATTCAACGAACGGTCGTTCATCGAGCCTTTCCCCGAGGTCGACGTGCTCCTGATGTACTCGATCCTGCTGCACCAGGCGAACCTGGATTGGGACGACTTCCTTGAAGCCTGGAGCCCGAAGGCGCGGGTGATCGTGGTCTACAATCAGATGTGGAAGCGGGACGAGACCGTTCGCTTTGTCGATCACGGCCTCGATTGGTATCTCGAGAACGTGTATTTCACCAACCGCCAGACCATCATCGACTGGTTCGCTCGTCTCGACGAGACGCATCCCTCGGGCCGCAAGTGGCGGGACATGTACCACTACTGGCAGGTCGGCATCACCACCGAAGACCTGATCGCCAAGATGCGGTCGCTGGGGTTCCGGCTTGATCTCTTCGAGAACTTCGGCCCTTTCCACCACCGCAAGACGCCGTGGTTCCAGAACGAGGGCTTCATTTTTGTTCGCGACGCACCCGCGGCAGCGGCCGCCGCCGCCTGAGCCTTATCTTCTGAGGAAGACTGGGACGATAACTGTTTCTTCGTGATTGCACCGGCATGGCTGAGGCGTCCCGCCCGGTCCGGAACTGGCGCCGCGCCGGTTCCGCCGCTAGAGTAAGCGTGACGCTCCGAAAGGTGGCCACGCGTGGACTCGATCCTCCTCCACTTCAGCGTCTATCTCGCCGCTGCGGTGATCGCTGTGCCCATCAGCCAGCGGCTCGGCTTCGGTTCCGTTCTGGGATACCTGCTCGCGGGGCTCCTGATCGGACCGGTTCTGGGCCTGGTCGGCTCCGAGACTGCCGACGTGCAGCATTATGCCGAGTTCGGGGTCGTGCTGATGCTGTTTCTGATCGGGCTCGAGATGCAGCCCCGCATGCTGTGGGAGATGCGCACCCGGCTGATCGGGCTGGGCGGTCTGCAGGTGGGGCTGACGCTGGTGGCGGTGGCCGGGATCTGCGCGGCATTCGGGGTGCCGGGCGAGCAGGCGCTGGCGATCGGCATCATACTCAGCCTGTCGTCGACCGCGATCGTGATGCAGACCCTCGCCGAGAAGAAGCTCACCCGCACCGATGGCGGGCGGGCGAGCTTCGCGGTGCTGCTGTTCCAGGATGTGGCGGCGATCCCGATGCTCGCGGTCCTGCCGCTGCTCGCGCTCTCGCCGATGCCGGCCGAGTCGCTGGAGGGGATGACGGCGGGATCGGAGGCGCTGGAGGGGGTCTCACCCGAGCTCAAGGCCGCCATGGTCTTGGGGGCGGTCGTGCTGGTGATCGTCGCCGGCCAGTTCCTGACCCGTCCGTTCTTCCGCTTCATCTCGATGTCGCGGCTGCGCGAGATCCATGTGGCGGCGGCGCTGCTGTTCATCGCGGGGATCTCGCTGATGATGAGCCTGCTCGGCCTGTCGCCGGCGCTGGGGTCGTTTCTCGCGGGCGTCGTGCTCGCCAACAGCGAGTACCGCCACGAGCTCGAATCCGATCTCGAACCGTTTCGCGGCCTTTTGATGGGGCTGTTCTTCATCACCGTCGGCGCCGGGCTGAACCTCGGGATGCTGCTCGACCAGCCGCTGCGCATCCTCGCGCTGACGGTGGCGATGATGGCGCTCAAGATCGCGATCCTGTTCCCGCTGGCGCGGCTCTTCGCGCTCCGTGGGCGTGAGCGGGTGCTGTTCGCGCTGGCGCTGGCGCAGGCCGGCGAGTTCGGCTTCTTCCTGCTCGCATTCGCCGCGGCGAGCCGGGTCCTGCCCCCGGACGTCGCGCAGGTGCTGCTCCTGGTGATCGCGCTGTCGATGATGCTGACGCCGGCGCTCTTCTGGCTGCACGCGACGATCGAGGGGCGGATGAAGCGTCCGGCGGAGCGCGATGCCGACGAGATCGATGAAGAGGG
>JBBQRM010000346.1:0-3824 GCA_038214855.1 Rhodobacterales bacterium
CAATAGCCCGGCGTCGGGCGCCCCAGCCAGAGGCGCCCGACGCCGGCTTGCACGACTGCCCGCCTCCAGCGGCCGATCCTGGATCTGCGCGGATTGCACGGCCGCAGCTTTTGCCCGCTGCGCCGCGTCCCGCTGCGGCGCCTGCGCCAACACCGCCGCCGCCGGCACCGCCGCCACCTCCGTCGCCTCCCGCACCGTCGGCCGCAGGGGAGGCGATGCCACCGCGGCTCCATGCCCCGCCCGCCGCGTTTCGCCCCGCCCGTCCGCCCACGCGGCGTGGCGCGGGTGCCTTGGCCGCGCGGATCGGCGTCATCGGTCTTGGCTGCCTCGTCGGCGCCGCGACGGTGGCCGCGCTGTCGCCGCGCGGCCTCAATGAGCGGGTTGGCGAGATCGTGGTCTCGCTGACGGGTTCGACTCCCGCCCCCGCGCCGCCCGCGAGCGAAGCCTCCGCCGCACTGGTGCCGCCGACAGGAACGGCGGCCCCGACGCTCGCGACAGCCCCCGCGCTCGACACGCCCATCGCGCCGCCGGACCGGCTCGCCCCCGGAGGACCGGATGCTTCGCCTGCTGCCGGCTCGTCCCCGGGTCCACCTCGGCTGGTTCCGCCGTCGCCGCGCAGCGCCCCGCCCGACATCGCCACGGGGAATGCCGTTCCGGCGCCCCCGGGCACTGCCGGCGGCGAACCGCGCGCGCCGCGCCGCCCATCCGAGGCCACCGCCGATGTCGCGGGACCCATCCCGGTCGCGATTGCTCCCGGTGTTGAATTGCCGCTTGACCTGGCACCTCCGCCGCCCGGCGCCGAGGCCCCGGAGGGGCTGCGGATTGCCTCCCTACCGTCTCGCGCCGCCTCAGGCGGCGCAATGGCGCGGCTGCCGGTGCCGTCGGTTCCTGCGGCGGAGACGGCGGCGCTCGTCACCGCGCCTGCCGCGGTGCCAGTCGAAGTCACCGCGCCTGCCGCGGTGCCAGTCGAAGTCGCCGCAGCGTCTGCCGACGAGGCTGACCCGCCTGCGGCGGCAGTCGCGGCGCGTGCGGCGCGCGTGATCGTGCACTATCCCGCGGATGCCGCGGTGGCGGCGGGCGCGGCGGTAGCGGCGCTGACCGGAGCGGGCATCACCGAGGCGACCTCGATTGAAGCGGCGTTCGACGTTGGCCGCTCGAACGTGCGCTACTACCACGCAGAGGATGCGGAGGCCGCGCAGGAGGTGGCGGCACTTCTGGCCGGACCCGCGGACGAGGCGCCCGATGCGCGGGACTTCACCGACTTCCGGCCCAGCCCCGCGGTCGGCATGATCGAGGTCTGGCTCGCAGGCAACGCTCCGGAGGCACCGCGGCGTCCGACAGCGCCCGCCGTCGCCGCCGCGCCGCGACCAGCCGCCCAAAGCCCCGACCAGAGCGCCGCCCGGCGCGCTGCGGCCGAGGAGGCGGAGCGCCAGCGTCTGCAACGCGCGGTGGAGACCATGCTGCGCGAGCAGCTCGGCCGCAGGTGAAGCTGCGCATGCTCTCCCGCGCGGCGGGAGCCAACCCTCCGGCCTTCCATCGGGCCGGGACGTGCGGTAGCATCTTCCCGTTTCTGAGGAAAACCTCCGGGGGCGCATCGCCGTTCGCCACGGGTGTAGGGTGTTGCGTACGGGTGGGGGAATGATGAAGCGCAAGTTCGGCATCACGGTCTCGGCGATGATCCTCGCCCTGCATCTGGGAAGTCCGCTCGCCGCACAGCAGGCGAGCGTCGAGCAGCTCAACGAGATCGCGGCATATCTCGCCACCAACGACGTCGAGGCCTTGCGCGCCTACATCCTGCTGCATCCAGACCTGCTGGAGGGCGACGCCCCGCTCGCGGCCCTCCTGCGCGAGTTCATGGAGGAATCGGTCGACGTGGCGACCTATCTCGGCTTCGAGCCAGACCTGAGGGACGCCGTGACGCAAGGCGCCGCGGGTTTCAGGTCCGAGGACTGTTTGCAGGGGGATAACTGCCTGCCACCCGAGGAGGTGGTGGTGACACCTGTTGACGAGGATGAGCCGGCACCCCTGGCTCCCGAGGTCCCGCCGGCGGCAGAGGCGCCTCCGGATGCGTCCCCGTCCCCGGCCACGCCCAGCGCGCCGGTGCTCGGACAGGCGCCGGTCCGCCAGGACGCCGAGATCTATTGACCTGCGGCACCATCTCCCGCAGCGCAGCCTTCCCTGCCGGCTCATGCAGTCCCTGAGCCTCGTTCCCGCCGCCGCGAAAATCGCCTCGCCCCCCTCGCGGCCGAGGGTGGCGCTGATCGTGGATCCGCGCTTCCCCGGCGGCACGTCGAGCGCCGTGGCGGCGGAGGTGCGTGCGCTGGCGGGTTTCGTGGATCTCGAGGTGTTCGCGCTCGAGACGGCGATGTTCAAGGGCCGCGAGGTCAATCCCAGGCTCGAGGCCGCGCTGGAGGCGCAGGGGATCGAGCCGATCTGGAACCCCGCTGTGGTCCACGCCGACACCATCGTCTTTCACAACCCCGCCTGCCTGAAGTTCGACGCCCGCCTCGCGCCGCGCCTGAGCTGCCGCAACGCCTTCGTCGTCACCCACGAGAACTTCCTGCGCCCGGGCGGCGCCGAGGGGTTCGACGTCGGCGGCTGCCTGCGGCTGATCGAAGCGCGCCTCGTCTGCAGCGAGGCCTTCCTCGCCCCGGTCTCGGCCTGGAACCGCCGCGGCGTCGCAAGCTGGCTCGCCGAACGCGGCGGCTCCTGGCGGATCGCCGACATCGACTGGTTCAACATCTGCGACTTCGAGATGATGGCCCCGACCGCGACCCCGCGCGACCGCCGCGGCCGGCACTCGCGCCCGGGCCTCGAGAAGTTCCCCCCCCGCGCCGCCCTCGAGGCGCAGTTCCCCGCCCATGCCGAACATTGCGCCATCCTCGGCGCCGACAGCCTGCTCCTCGACCCCGACCCACCTCCGAAGCACTGGAGCCTGCGGCGCTTCGGCGAGACCCCCGTGGCGCGGTTCCTCGAGCAGATCGACTTCTTCGTCTACTTCACCCATCCGCTGTGGCGCGAGAGCTTCGGACGCGCGATCGCGGAGGCCATCGCCGCGGGCAAGGTGGTGATCACCGACCCCGGCACCGCCGAAAGCTTCGGTGCGGCCGTGATCGCCTCCGACGGAACCGATATCGACGCGATCATCGCACGGCTCATAGCCGAGCCCAAGCGCTACACGGCCTTCGTGCGCGCGGCCCAGGCCTCGCTCGCGCGCTTCCGTCCCGAGGTCTTCGCGCGACAGGTGCTCGCCGCGACCCGGCCGGGCGAGGGACAGAGCCATGCTCTGCTGTGACACCGCCGCCCCGGGTGCGCAGGGGTTCGAGGAGCTCGCGGTCTTCGTGAGCCAGCTCGCGAGCCTCGGTGTCGATGTCCGCGTCCATGTGGGCTCGGTTCCGGAGGGGCTGAACCGCAATGCCCAGTTCGACCTCGCGCCGCATCTGTTCGACGGCGCGCTGGGGCCCCAGGACCGCGTGGTCCTGCTCGGCGCACAGCGGCTGACCGACGGCAAGCTCGCGGCACTTCGGCGGCTGGCGGGGTCGGGGCGGCCCTGCCTCGCCTTCGGCAGCTTCGACACGCCCCAGTCCGCGATCGGCACCCGGGCGCGGCTGTCCTACGTCTTCGGGCAAAACCCGCAGGTCTTCGACCTCGGACAGGTCGGCGGCACAGGGCTCGCGCCCGGCCGCGACTGCCCGGTCTTCGGCCTCGACCGCCATGCCCGGCCCGCATCGGTTCCGCGGCTCCTGATCGCCGGCGCCGACCTGAGCGACCCGCGGCAGGCGGGCGCGCTCTCGGCGCTCGCGTTGTCGCGGCGGCACGCGCTC
>JBBQRM010000347.1:0-3816 GCA_038214855.1 Rhodobacterales bacterium
GTGGGTGCATCCGGCGACCAATGAAGTCTTCGTCGCCGACGGCTATCGCAACCGGCGTGTGATCGTGTTCGACGCCGACACCGGCGCCTTCAAGCGCATGTGGGGCGCTTACGGCAAGCCGCCCGACGACAGCGTGCCCCAGAAAGTTACGGGCGACGGCCCGGGCCCGGCGCAGTTCAACACCGTGCACGGCATCAAGGTGTCGAACGACGGCCTGGTCTACGTCAACGATCGCCTCAACAACCGCCTGCAGGTGTTCACCGTCGACGGCACGTTCACGCGCGAGACCTTCATCGAGCGCAAGACGCAGTTATTGGGGACGTCCTTCAACACCGCCTTCTCGCCAGACCGCGAGCAGCGCTGGCTTTACGTCGCTGACGCGGGCAACGGCCGCGTCCACATCTTCAATCGGAAGACCTTGGTTGAGGTAGGCGCCTTTGGCCGCATTGGCCGTTATGCGGGCCAGTTCATCTTCATGCACAACCTCGCGAGCGACTCGCGCGGCAATCTTTACGTGAGCGAGGTCGGTAGCGGCCGTCGTGTGCAGAAGTTTGTCCAGACGCGGTGAGCGTGGTCAACGGATGCAGGTCGGCGGTAATCGCGATGGTGATGACAACGAGCGACAGAAAGCCGGGTCGGTTGAGGGACGACGACTTGGTAGGGGCCGATGCGAGATCCGGGGCTGAGGGGCTAGTACGGTGCCTTCAGCCCGGCGAACATCGGAAAGTGCTTCAGGTTCGTCGTCTTCAGGCTGGCCCCAAGATGCTGGGTCAGGGCGGCGACGATCAGGTCGGTCACCTCGATGCCTTGATGGGCGGGCAGGAACCGCCGGCCGAGGGCACCGGCCGCTTCGGCGAGCGGTAAGTCGACATCGACCCAGGTGATCACGCTCAGCAGGTCGCGGGTGGCGGCTTCCTCGCTGGTCCGCATGCCGGCCAACACCTCGGCGCGCACGACCTCGGCACTCCACAATTCATCACCACGGGCGATGGCGCGGGGGATCAGCTCGGTCGCGGCCTTCGGCCGGCCACGGAGATGATCGATCAGGATCGAGGTATCCAGGACCAGTCGCATCAGCGGTCGCCATGGAGCCGCGCCAGGCGGCCCGTGCCCCGGATGCGTTCGACGTAGGCCTCGCCGGTTTCTTCCAACCTCGCCCAGGTGCCCGCCGCCCGGCGCGCGAGTCGCACGCGGTCGGCCTTGCTCGTGGCCCGCCCGCGCAGGTAGGTGCCCTCGATCGCCTCCCGGATCAGCTGCGATACCGACCGCCCGGTCGCTCGGCTCCGTCCCTCCAACAAGTGTCCCTGCTCGTCGGTGAGGTAAATCTGGGTGCGTCGCATGATGTATGAATTATACATCGCGCCCGGAGCCAGCCAGGCTCACTGCCCGAATCGGAGTGCCGCCGACCCAGATGATGTCGGGATCGGGCCGACCCTACCACCGTGCGCGCATTTCTAGGGTCGGAGCGGTTGAGCGAGCGTGCGGCGCAGCAACGTCGTCCAGTTCAGGATCACTGAAATGTACGGCGTGCCTGGCTCCGTCTGCATCATCACGAAATCGCCGTTGGGCGTAACGTCGTAGTTGGCGACCGTGACCAGGGCACCCGCGTTGAAGGTCGACGTGAACAGCTCACGCGGCGGCGAGAGCCGCACTTGTGATCCGGTGGTCTCGACGTCGACCACCATCATCCGCGATTCGTCGCGATAGAAGACCTGCTTGCCCGACCGGCTGAAGCGTGCTTGCGTGCCGCCTCGCGTCGAGACCGACCACTTGCGGTCGGCCTCCGGGAACGGCATCAGGTAGATCTGTGACGGCCCCGAATCGGTCGAGGCGTAGACCATGAGCTTGCCGTCGGGCGAGAAGTCGGCGCCACCGTCATACCCCGGTGTCACGACGATCGGACGGGCCGGCCGCGCGCCGCTCATCGACAGCGCGTAGAGGTCGCCGCCGCTGCCGCCGCTGGTGCGCAGCACCACCAGCGTGTCGCCGTCTGGCGACGCGGCGGTCGGGATGTCACCGGTGAGCGAACCGGCAATTGGCTGTTCCTTGCCAGACCCGGCCGCGTCGATGGTCCATAGCTCGTCGAGCCGCCGGTAGACGATCCGTCGTCCGTCCGGCAGCCAGATCGGAAAGGTGACGCCAGGCAGTGGTCCGGAGGTGACCGATGCGCGCGATTCGCGGCTCATGTCGTGGATCCACAGCGACTCCCCAGCGTTTTCGACGACGATGCGTTGTCCGTCCGGCGAGACGCGCGGATGGCCGTAGTGCCGTCCGGCTTCGCTGATGGGCGTGACGACGCCGGTGGCCGACACCCGTACCAGGCGCGCCAGACCGGTCTTGGCACCCGCGTACGCCAGCGTCCCGTTGTCGGCCAGGGCGATTACCGGCTGCGCCGAGTTGAAGCGCACCACATCACGGGGAATGACCTGGACCGCCTCGCCAGTGACACGCAACTTAGCTGCGTCGAACGGCGCGGCCAGGATCGCGCCATTGCGCACGAATAGCAGGTGGCCGGTCGGCGAGACGAGGCCGGACGAAGCGCGATCCACCAACACGACCCGGTGCCCGTCTGATGGCCGGACCGCTTCAATCCGGCTGATGCCGCGCTGATCCCAGTTGGTGAAGATCACGGTGCCGTCGGCGAGTACTGCTGTCGGGATATGCAGGCCTTCGCCCCGCGCGGCATCCAGCGAGGTCAAGGCCATCGGCGTGTCGCCAGTGAATGGGACCCGCCACAGGCCCTTCAAGGCGTACGTGATGTGGCCGTCGCGTCCCCAGACCGGCCGGTTGAATCCCGCGCCGGCAGTGGAACCGACGTCGCTCAGCAGTTCGTCGGCCAGTGAGAGTCGCTTCAGTGTCCGATCGCGGCTCACCAGTCCGAGCATGGTGCCGTCGGGCGAGAAGAATGAATGGACCGCCGCATCCGTGCCGCGCAGCGCGACCGCGTCGGTGGCGTCCATCGGTCGCACGAACACTTGCCGGTTACCGCCGCCGACCGCGACAAAGGACAGACGGGAGCCGTCAGCCGAGATCGACAGCGGGTTGCCAGACAGCGTGAACAACTCCTGGCCTGGCGGCATCAGCACGGCCAGTTGCGACACGCGACCGCTGTCGTCGATGGCGCGACCCGACGAGAATGCGGAGCCGGCCAGGATGCCGCCGGCGACGGCCGCCGCGACGGCCGCGGCCATCCCCCACCACACACGAGGCGTGCCTGGTGCCGCCAGTAGCGGTGCGACCCGCCGGTGAAGGTCGAACTCCGCGTCGCCGATGTCCCGCAGCCGGCGGCGGGCGTCCTTAGTCAAGCAGCGCTCGATGAGTGTCCGTACGTCAGGCGGGACACTGGATGACAGCCGTGACCAGTCCGGCTCGACGCTCACTACGGCGGCCAGCAGATCGGTGACGGTCGCGCCGGTGAATGGCGGCGTGCCCGTGAGCATTTCGAACAGCACGCAGCCGAACGCCCAGATATCGGCGCGCTTGTCCACTGGCAGCCCGCGCGCCTGCTCGGGCGCCATGTACGCCGCCGTGCCAAGAATCATCCCGCGCATCGTCATGGCGGGCGACGTGATCGTTTGGAGGGCGGAGGCTTCAGCCTCCGCCTGGCGACGGCTCGAGCCATCGCCCTCCGAACGATCGAGCGCTTTTGCCAGGCCAAAGTCCAGCACCTTGACCGTGCCGTCCGGCCGCACCTTGATGTTGGCGGGCTTCAGATCGCGATGGATGATCCCCTGCTCGTGCGCGGCTTCCAGCGCCTCGGCGATCTGCCTGGCAATCGGCAGTGCTTCGTCGATGGGAATCGCACCGCGCTTCAAT
>JBBQRM010000348.1:0-3803 GCA_038214855.1 Rhodobacterales bacterium
GCGGCGGGTGGGGGGGGGCTGTCGGCCCCCCCGGGGGCGGGCGCCTGGGGGGGGGGCCCCCCACGCCGGGCTATTGCTTCGGCGCGGCGGGCGCGAGCCTGCGCGAGTCGCGCCTCGAGCGCGATCGGATCGAACGGGTCCGATGCGGCCGACGCCCGTGGCTGCGCACCGGCATCCCCCGGACCGCCGTCCGGCCGCGCCTTCTGGCCCTGCTCTGCCACCCGAAACTCCCGCACCGCCCAGGCCCGTGACCTTGCCGGATCGTCCTACCCGAACATCTCGAACGGCGCGCAGTCTAGCCGAGGCCGCCGCGCGATGCCAGCGCACCCAACTCGGGCGCACGCGAGGTGCCGCGGTAGAGGCACGGATCGAGAAGAGCAGGATTGCGGGATAGGGTCAGGCCCCGGCCAGAAAGTGCCGGCCGAAAGGCTGTCGGACGGGCGCCGCCGGAGCGGCTCCCGTCCAACGGGGCTCAGAACTCCGACCAGTCGTCGCGAGCGGCCTGCGCCGCGGCGGCGCGAGGGACCGGGCGCAGCGCGCGCACGACCGGGGGCGCGGGCTCGGGCCGCTCGGTGCCGAGTTCGGCCGCCATCGCAGCGGCGGTGCCGAGCCGGAACTGGCCGAGCAGATCCTCGAGCTTGCCGACCTGACCGTCGAGGGCCCGGGTCGCGTTGACCGTCCGGTCGGCGGCGGCGGAATTGGCCTGGGTGTCCTGGTCCATCCGCGAGACCGTCTGGTTGATCTCGAGGATCGCCGTCGTCTGCTCGGAGCCCGCGGCCGCGATGCTCGAGATCGTCGAGGTCAGGCTCTCGACCGAGGCGGCGATCTCGCCGAGCGCCGTGCCGGTCTCCTGGACCATGCGCGAGCCGGCCGCGACGCTCTCGGAGCTGTTGCCGATCAGCTCGGCGATGTCGCGTGCGGCCTTGGCCGAGCGCTGCGCGAGCACGCGGACCTCGTTGGCGACCACCGCGAAGCCCTTGCCGGCCTCGCCGGCGCGCGCGGCCTCGACGGCGGCGTTGAGCGCGAGCAGGTTAGTCTGGAAGGCGATGGCGTCGATGACGGTGACGATCTCGCCAATGGCGGCGGCCTGCTTCTCGATCGCCTCGACGGCGGCGACAGCCTCGGTGGAGCGGCGGGCGCCGGCGCGCGAGGTCTCGGCAAGCTCCTCGGCCGAGCGCTGGGCGTTGAACAGGAGCTCGGCGGTGTTCTGCACCGACTGCGAGATCTCCTCCATCGTCGTCGCCGTCTCCTCGAGTGCCGCGGCGGTGTCCTCGGTGCGGTGCGCGAGGTCGCCCGCGTCGGTGCCGATCTGGACCGACGCCGAGCGGGCGGCGTTCGAGGCCTGGGAGATGCCGCCGAGCAGGTCGCGCAGGCTGCGCCCGGTGTCGTTCATCCGGACCTGGAGCGACTGGAACCGGCCCGAGCGCGTCGCCTCGATCTCCTGGCTGAGATCGCCCGAAGCGAGCGCCTCGAGCCGGCCGTCGAGCTCGCCCAGCATCGCATCGAGACCCTCGAAGAAGGTGTTGAACTTGTTCGCGAGGCTCTTGAGCACCGTGTGGTCGAAATCGCGCTCGATGCGGGCGTCGAGATTGCCGGCGAGACCCTGATCGACGATCTCGGAGAAGGCGGCCTCGACCTCGGTCAGCAGCGCCTCGCGCTCTTCGCCGCTGCGGGTCTCGGCCGCCTGGGCGCGTTCGGCATCGGCCTGGGCGCGTTCGGCATCGGCCTCGGCGCGGGCCTGCAGCGTCAGGCGGTCACGGATCATCAGCGCCAGCGCGCCGACCTCGACGGCGAGATAGGCGAACTGGGACAGTGCGCGCAGAAGACCGCCGCCGGTGGAGAACAGCAGCGTCGGCGCGAAGATGCCGAAGGCGATGCCGTGCAGGACCACGACCGCCGCGGCGGCGAAGAGCGCCCGGCGGCTCGCGAGCGCGGAGATGCCTGCGACGAGCGCGAAGCCGTAGAGATGCGTGTCGGCCTGCCAGGCGTGGCCGGCGAAGACTGCCGTCAGGATCGCGGCCTGGCCGGTCAGGGCCACGGCCAGCGCCACGTCGACCCAGCCGGGCGCGGCGCGGCGCACGATCTCGGCCATGCCGGCCAGCGCCAGGGAGGCTGCGACCGGTGCGAGAACCGGCGCGCCGAAGGCGAGCGCGAGGATCCCCAGCGCCGGCGCGTGGGCGAGGCAGAGAAGAACAAAGGCGCGTTCCATCCGCGCGTTCGGCCGATCGGTCCGCATGACGGTGCCGCTCATGATGCACACGCGTGATATTCGGGAGCGCATGCACACGCGTGATATTCGGCGACACGGCGGGCAGGCGAATGGGGAGTGCGGGCGAGGGGCATGGGACTTCTCCGGAAACGAGCGGCGCCCTGTTAGGCGCGCAATTGCTAAGGGAGAGTGAATGCTCGCGAGATTGCCGGCGCACCCGGTGGAAACGCGCCGTCGTGCGGCGTTTGCGCAAGCCTCCGGCCAGGTGATGGTTAGCATCGGGTGAATCGCCGCGCCGCTTAAGAACTTCGCAACACGCTGTCCGGATATTGCCGCGACTCGCGGGAGGCATCTACGGCGCCACGCCCGCCCCCCACCCTCGCCGAGAGAGGCAACTGAACATGGCGGCCCCACGTCGAAAGAAAGCCCCGGCGGCAGCCGCGCCGGAATCCGATGTCCCGGCCGCGCCGGAGACCGGGGTCCCGTCCGCGCCGGTCGCGCTGGCGCTGCCGGCGGAGCTCAACTTCGTCGCGGCGACGAAGCTGCACGCCGATCTGCTCGCGGTGCGCGATGTGCCCGAGGTCGTGCTCGACGCGGCAGCGGTCGAGCGCATGTCGACGGCGGGTGTCCTGGTGCTCCTGAGCTTTCTCGCCGCGCGCGCCGAGATGAAGCCGCCGGCCGCGGTCGCCAACCCGCCCGGCCCGTTCGTCGACGCATTCTCAGAGCTGGGGCTGTTCGGCAAACTGATGAGCATGGAGTTCCGCACATGAGCCGCCTGCTCGCCGTGGACGATTCGCCAGTCCTGCTCCGGCTGCTGGTCAAATGCCTCAAGGAGGGCGGCCACGAGGTGGTGACCGCCGCCAATGGCGAGGAAGCGCTCGAGCAGTTGCGCGCTCATTCGCCCGACATGGTGGTGACCGACCTGAACATGCCGAAGATGTCCGGGCTCGACTTCATCGAGGCCGCGCGCGCCGAGCCGGCGGGACAGGGCGTGCCGATCCTGCTTTTGACCACCGAGATCGCGCCGGAGCTCGTCGAGCGGGCGCGCGCAGTGCGCGCGACCGGGTGGCTCAACAAGCCGCTCGACGGGCCGAGGCTCCTGTCTCTGGTGGCGGACATGGCGGAGGCGCGCTGAGCGATGGAAGACGAGGACGAGGATTTCCAGGCGCTGTTCTTCGTGGAATGCGAAGAGAACATGACCGACCTGCAGGGCGGGCTCGACGCGCTGCTCGCGGGCGAACGCGACCCCGAGATCGTCAACGCGGCCTTTCGCGCCGTGCATTCGGTCAAGGGCGGCGCCGCGGCGTTCGATTTCCAGGACGTGGTGAGCTTCGCGCACGGCTTCGAGACGGTGATGGACCGCATCCGCAGCGACGCGCTCGAGCTGACGGAGGACATCTGCGCGACGCTGCTGCGCGCCACGGACGTGATGACCGGGCTGCTCGAGGCGGCGCGGACCGGCGGCGAAGGGCCGGCAGCGCGCGCGGCCAGCGTCGGCGCGCAGCTCGCGGCGCTGACGGGCGCGCCCGCGCCTGCCGCGCCGGAGCCGGAACCCGTGCCGGCGGCCGCAGCCGAGCCCGCCCCCGAACCGGAG
>JBBQRM010000349.1:0-3802 GCA_038214855.1 Rhodobacterales bacterium
ATGTCGTCCTCGCCGAGATAGGGGCCGGACTGTACCTCGATCAGGTGCAGCTCGAGCCTGCCGGGGTTCTCGAGCCGGTGCACGGCGCCGAGCGGGATGTAGACCGACTGGTTCTCGCCCAGGAGCCGCACCTCGGGGTCCGGCGCCAGCGCCTCGGAGGCCGGGCCGGGACCCGGGCCCACCGTCACCCGCGCCGTCCCCTCGACCACCACCCAGTGCTCGGCGCGGTGCAGGTGGCTTTGCAGCGACAGGCAGCCACCGGGCGCGACCATGATCCGCTTGACCTGGAAGCGGTGCCCGCGCGACAGCGTCTCGTACCAGCCCCAGGGCCGGTGGACGCGCGGGAACGCCACCGCCTGGTGCGCGCCCGCGTCCTTGAGCAGGGCCACCGCCTCGCGCACCCGCTGGCCCTGGCTGCGGTCCGCGACCAGCACCGCGTCACGCATCGCCACCGCAACGATGCCCTTGAGCCCGATTCCCACCAGCACCTGGTCGGGGTCCTCGGCGCGCAGCACGCTCGCCTCGCAGTCGATCGCATGCGCCGGCCCCGCGAGCGCCGTGCCGTGCGCATCGGCCCCCATCGCCTGGGCGATCGCATCCCACGAGCCCATGTCCGACCATCCGGCCTCGAGCGGCACCACCGCAAGGGGCCCCGCCTTCTCCATCACCGCGTAATCGAGCGAGATCGCCTCGATCCGCGCATAAGGCTCCGCCGCGAGGCGCAGGAAGCCCAGATCGGCGCGCGCGCCCTCGAGCGCCTCGCGCAGCGCCGCCTCGAGCTCGGGCCGGTGGCGCGCGAAGGCCGCGAGGATCGCCGTGACCGAGAACAGGAAGATGCCGCTGTTCCACAGATGCCGCCCGTCCGCCAGCATCGCTGCCGCAGCCTCTACGTCCGGCTTCTCGACGAAGCGCCGCAGGGGCAGGGGGGCCGTGCCCGCCGCCGTCTCGCCCTCGAGCTCCAGATAGCCGTAGCCGGTCTCGGCCCGGGTCGGACGCACGCCGAAGGTGACGAGCGCGCCCGCCTCGGCGGCCGGACGCGCGGCGTGCACCGCCGCCTGGAAGGCTGCCGCATCGGCGATCACGTGATCGGAGGGGCAGACCAGCAGGAGCGCGTCGGGGGCGCTCTCGGCCACGCTCAGCGCCGCTGCGAGCACGGCGGGCGCGGTGTTGCGCGCCTGCGGTTCGACCAGCACCGCCTGCGCCGCGCGCCCGATGGCGGCGAGCTGCTCGGTCACCACGAAGCGGAAGGCCGCACCGGTCACCACCACGGGAGGGCCGAAGGCGGGCTCGGGCAGCCGCGCGAGCGTCGCCTGGAACAGACTGCGCTCGCCCAGGATGCGCCCGAACTGCTTGGGCTCGCCCGCACGCGACAGCGGCCAGAGCCTTGTGCCTGCGCCGCCACACAGGATGACGGGGATGATGGGACGGGGCTCGGGCATGAAAATAGGGGTTTGGGTGAACGGGAACCTGGGCAGTTGAACAGGCACCGAAGATGTTTACAAGCTGTTAACCATACCGGCCGTCAACCAACCCGGAGCATGGGTGCCAGCTCCCCTCGGTTCCCGCCACAGCGCCAGGAGCGACCATCCCGATGGCAAGAACATCCCAGGCAACCGTCTTCACGGCCCGGACCGACATGCTCCTGCAGCGCGGCGCCGAGCGCGTCCACCTGCGCCGGTCGTATTTCGACCTGCGGGAATACGCGCGCGCGAAGACCGAGCGGATCGACCTCGAGAAGAACCGCGCGCTGAACGCGATCTTCGTCCACGTCCCCAAATGCGCCGGATCCTCGATCGAGCGACAGATCGGCATCCGCCTGGGCCACCGGACCGCGACCTATTTCCTGCACGCCGACCGGAAGCTCTTCGCCCGCGCCTTCACCTTCGCGCTGGTTCGCGATCCGTTCGACCGCCTGGTCTCGGCGTTCCACTACCTCAGGAACCACACCAAGGCGCCGCTCGACATCGCCTGGGCCGACCGGCACATCGCCGGCTTCGACGACTTCCGGGAATTCGCGGAGGAGCTGCAGACCAGGTCGTTCTGCGAGGCGGTGCTGTCCTGGATCCACTTCGTGCCGCAGTGGTACTACCTGTGCGATCGCCGGGGCGACGTGATGGTCGATTGCGCCGGCAAGCTCGAGGAGATGGACGCGGTCCTCGCGAGGGTCAACGCCGCCACCGGGCTTGGTCTGGTCAACGAGCGGACGAACCGCTCCACGCGTGGCGACGCAGGGGGCTATTATTCCGCCGCGACCGCCCGGACGGTCGCGGAGGTCTATGCCGAGGACTTCCGGATCTTCGGCTACGATCCGCGCCGCCTGGCCTGAGCCACGGCGCCAGCATGTTCCGCGCGCGGAACATGCCCGGCCGCCGAGCGGCGAGAGCGCGATCGCGCATCGACAAGCTCCGCGGCGGAGTGTTATTTCCCCGCACCTAGGGAAGCCCCGCGCCCGCGCGGGCGGCGCACCACCAGGAGACGCGCGGGACATGCGAAACGGCACCGACTACACCCATGCGATCCTGACGCGGTTCAACGTCGCGCGTCCCAAGCTGCAGGACCCGATCCGGCTCGATCCCGCCTGGCTCGCCGAGCGCTTCGAGCTCTTCGAGCGCTACTGCCTGCCCTCGATCGCGGCGCAGACCACGCGGGACTTCACCTGGATCGTCTATTTCGACGAAGGCACGCCCGCCGCTTTCCGCGACCGGATCGAGGCCTGCCGCGCGGTCTTCCCCTTCACGGCCTATTTCACCCCCGTCATCGACGCCGCCGGCTGGCCGCGCTCGCTCATCGAGACCATCCCCGCCCGCACGCCCTGGATCGTGACCACCCGCTTCGACAACGACGACGCGCTCGCCATGGATTACGCCGCGCGCCTGCACGCGCATCTGGAAGGCCACGCGCCGGTGCGCGGCTCGCTGAACTTCACCGAAGGCATGATCCTCCAGGAGCCGCGGCTCTATGCGCTCACCCATCCCACCAACGCCTTCGGTAGCTGGCTCGAGCCCTGGGACGAGAGCACCCGCACCGGGGTCTCCATCCACCACATGAAGATGCGCGAGTTCGGGCCCGTCGCCCAGATCGGCGGACCGGCGGCCTGGCTGCAGGTGGTCCACGGCGGCAACATCTCCAACAAGGTGCGCGGCCGGCGGGTGGACCCCGCCGCGCAGCGCGACCGCTTCCCCGCCGCGCTGCTGGCGGGCGCGGAGGCGCCCTCGCGCGCCGAGCGGCTGCTCGACGACCTCCTCCTCGCTCCCCTGCGCCGTGGCCGGGACGCGGCCGTCGCGCGCTTCCGCCGCCATGCCTGAGCCGCGCGCCGGGACGCGCGTGCGGTGATCCTCGAGCGCCCCAGCCACGCCGTCCTCGCAGGGCTGCAGCCCCAGGTCGCGGTGATCGGCGGCGGACCGGTGGGTATCGTCACGGCGCTCGCACTCGCGCGGGCCGGCCTCGGCACGCTCCTGCTGGAGAGCGGCGGGACGCGGCCGCGCAGCGAGGCCCAGGCGCTGTCGGAGGCCGAAAACCTCGCGCCCGACCACCACCACGCCCCCGAGATCACCGTCGCCCGCCGGCTCGGCGGCGCCTCGAACCTCTGGGGCGGGCGCTGCCTGCCCTACGATCCCATCGATTTCCGCGCCCGGCCCTGGCTCGCGGATCTGCCGGCCTGGCCGATCGGCGAGGGCGACCTCGCCCCCTGGCTCGGCCCCGCGGTCACAGCCCTCGGCGCCGGCGAGGCGGTCTATGCCGAGCCGCTGCCGGGTGTCGCGGCCGATGGCGCCTTCGGCTTCGAGAGCCTCGAGCGCTGGTC
>JBBQRM010000350.1:0-3797 GCA_038214855.1 Rhodobacterales bacterium
GACCTTCACCTTGCGCCAGACCTGCGCCACCCGGCCGGCCGCGTCGATCAGGAAGGTCGCCCGCTCGATCCCCATGTACTTGCGCCCGTACATCGACTTCTCGCCCCAGACGCCGTAGCGCTCTGCGGTGTCGCCCTCGGCGTCCGACAGCAGGATCACGCCGAGGTCGTGTTTCTGTCGGAACTTGTCGTGGATCGCGACCGGGTCCTTCGAGACGCCCAGCACCACGGTGCCGGCGGCGGCGAAGGCCTCGGCGAGACCGGAGAACTCCAGCGCCTCCTTTGTGCAGCCGGAGGTGTCGTCCTTGGGATAGAAGTAGAGGACGACTTTCTGCCCGGCGAGATCGCCGAGGCTGACCGTGCTGCCGCCGTCGCGGGGCAGGGCGATTTCGGGGGCGGGGCTGCCGGGGGTGATCTCGGTCATGGGTCTCTCCGGTGCCGGAATTGGCGGCCCTTGTCCTAGCATCCTGCGCCCAGGCATCAAGCGGCCGCGTGTTGTGGCTGCGCGGGGCCGGGCGTATAGCCGCCAGCGCGGGACCCGGAGCGGGACGGATGCAGCTCGACGACTTCGACTTCGCGCTCCCCGAGGAGCTGATCGCGCTGCGCCCGGCGCGGCCGCGGGCGGCCGCGCGGCTGCTGGTCGCGGGACCGGGCGCGCTCCACGACAGCACCGTTGCCCGGCTCGGCGACTGGCTGCGGCCGGGGGACCTCCTGGTATGCAACGACACGAGGGTGATCCCGGCACGGCTTGAAGGCACGCGCACGCGGGCAGGCGTAGCGGCGCGGGTCGAGCTGACGCTGACGGGACCCGCGCCGGACGAATGCTGGCACGCCCTCGCACGCCCGGCGAAGCGGCTCGCGCCGGGCGACGCCCTCGTCTTCGGCGGCGGGCTCGGGGCCGAGGTCCGCGCTCGCGACGGCGCCGAGGTGACGCTGCGCTTCGACTGCGCCCCCGAGGCGCTCGACGCGGCGCTGGAGGCCGCCGGCGAGATGCCGCTGCCGCCCTATATCGCGCGGCGCCGCAAGGTCGACGCGCAGGACCGGCAGGACTACCAGAGCGTCTTCGCCGCGCGGCCCGGCGCGGTCGCGGCCCCGACCGCCTCGCTGCAGTTCGTCGAGGGGCTGCTCGCGGCGCTCGCGGCCGGCGGCGTGCGCCGCACGCAGGTGACGCTGCATGTCGGGGCGGGGACCTTCCTGCCGGTGAAGGTCGCCGATGTCTCGCGCCACAGGATGCATGCGGAGTGGGGCGAGATCGGCGCGGAGGCGGCGGCCGAGATCAACGTGGCGCTCAACGGCGGGGGCCGGGTGATCGCGGTGGGGACGACGGCGCTGCGGCTGCTCGAGACGGCGGCGACCGGGCCGCGGCGGGTCGCGGCATGGACGGGCGAGACGGACATCTTCATTCGGCCCGGCCATGCGTTCCGGGCCGTGGACGGGCTGGTGACGAATTTCCACCTGCCGCGCTCGACGCTGCTGATGCTGGTCTCGGCGCTGATGGGGGTGGAGCGGATGCGGGCGGTCTATGCCCATGCGATCGAGGGGCGCTACCGCTTCTTCTCCTACGGGGACGCCTCGCTGCTGCTGCCCGGCGCGGGTCTGCTCACACCTGCTCAAGGTTGAGCAAATCGACAACTAGCTGATATCTATATAGAATTACTATGCCATTAACCAGGTGGAAAGGATTTGGCGTGCCGGAACGGCGGCTTCTATGCGGCGGCCGGGCGGGCGGTTGCGGCAGAAACGCGCCGCGGCATGTCGCGGGCGGAGTATCGGTGTCGTCCGCCCTCCGCTAGAGCGGGCGCGGGGTCGAAAGGAATGCGATGCTGTTCGTGCTGAGAACCTCCTGGGCGCTGCTCCTGGGGATGATGCTGCTTCTGGTGGGCAACGGGCTGCAGGGCACGCTGCTCGGCATCCGCGGCGCGATCGAGGGCTATGACGCGACGACCATGTCGCTGGTGATGAGCGCCTATTTCGCCGGCTTTCTGCTCGGATCGCGGCGGGCGCCGGTGCTGATCCGCCGCGTCGGCCACGTGCGGGTGTTCGCAGCCCTCGCCTCGCTGGTCTCGGCGGCCTTCATCCTCTATGCCGCAGTGCCCAACCCGTGGGTCTGGGTGGCGATGCGGCTCCTGGTGGGCTTCTGCTTTTCCGGCCTCTACGTGGTCGCCGAGAGCTGGCTGAACGCGGCCGCGACCAACGAGACCCGCGGCCAGGCGCTGTCGCTCTACATGATCGTGCAGATGGTGGGCATCATCGCCGCGCAGGGGCTTCTGAACCTCGCCGATCCGGGCGGCTATGCGCTCTTCGTGCTGATGTCGGTGCTGGTGTCGGTGTGCTTCACGCCGATCCTTCTCGCCGCGAGTGCCGCGCCGGCGTTCCAGACCACGAAGCGGATGACCTTGCGGCAGCTCTTCGTCAGCTCGCCGCTCGGCTGCGTCGGCACCTTCCTGCTCGGCGGAGTCTTCGCGGGCATCTTCGGCATGTCGTCGGTCTTCGGCACCGAGAAGGGTCTCACCGTCGCGCAGATCTCGGCCTTCGTCGCCGCGATCTATACCGGCGGGCTGCTCCTGCAGTTCCCGATAGGCTGGATCTCGGACAGAATGGATCGGCGCCAGCTGATCATGATCCTCACCGCGGTCGGTGCGGTTGTGCCGCTCGTCGGCATCCCCTTCAGCGACGCCTTGTGGGTGGTGCTGGCCCTGGGCTTCGTGATCGGGGCGGTGGCCAACCCGCTCTATTCACTGCTGATCGCGCATACCAACGACTTTCTCGACAGTTCCGACATGGCGGCGGCCTCCGGGGGGCTCCTGTTCATCAATGGGCTCGGGGCGATCTCGGGACCGCTGTTGATCGGCTGGCTGATGACCACCTTCGGGGCGAACGCCTTCTTTGTGTTCCTCGCGCTGCTCTTCGGGCTGATCGCGGCCTATGCGGCCTACCGGATGACGCGCCGCCCAGCGCCGGCGGTCGAGAGCACCTCGTCCTACACGCCGATCGCGCCGCAGGCCTCGCCGGTGGCGATGGAGGTGGCCCAGGAGGTGGCGATCGAGCGCGCGGAGGCGGCGCAGGCGCCCGGCTGAGCCTTTCCTTTCGCCCGCGCTTGCGCGAGACTTGCCGCGAGACCAGGCAGGAGGCGGAAATGGCGATGGAGACCGAGGAGATTCTCGCCTTCTGGCTCGACGAGGTGGGCCCCCGGGGCTGGTACGAGCCCGACGCGGCGCTCGACGCGAGGGTGCGCGAGCGCTTCGGGGCGACCTGGGAGGCGGCGCGGCGTGGCGGTCGTCACGACTGGATCGTGGCGCCGCGGCAGAATCTCGCGCTGATCATCCTGCTCGACCAGTTCCCGCGCAACATGTTCCGCGAGGACGCGCGTGCCTTTGCGAGCGACGCCCGCGCGCTCGCCGCGGCCAAGGGCGCGGTCGGGCGCGGCTTCGACCTCACGATCGAGCCGCCGGCGCGGCAGTTCTTCTACCTGCCGATGATGCATTCCGAGGTGGTGTCCGAGCAGGCGCGCAGTGTGCGGCTGTTTGCGATGCGCGGCGAGGGGGACAACCTCGACCACGCCCGCGCGCACCGCGCGGTGATCCGCCGCTTCGGACGCTTCCCCTACCGCAACGCGGCTCTGGGGCGGGCGAGCACCGCTGCGGAGCGAGAGTGGCTCGAGGCGGGGGGTTACAAGCTGGCGCTAGCGGAGAATGCGGGCTGAGATCACGCGAGTTATTCGCAAATTCTTGCTTAATTGTTGTTTTCAGCGCTGAAACAGGCAATTATAGATGCCTAAAAATCGGCTTAAGCCTCCTA
>JBBQRM010000351.1:0-3795 GCA_038214855.1 Rhodobacterales bacterium
CAGGCGGCGGACGACGCGGCGACCCACCTGCCCGAGCGCGCGCCGCTCGACTTCCTCGTCTCCGAGCTGCTCGGGGGGCGGGGGCTGGAGGCCGACCGGCTGCGGGTGCGTTTCCAGCAGGCGACCGGCGCGCTGATGGCCAAGGCCAAGGAGGACACGGTCTTCTACCGCTTCACCCGCCTCATCAGCGCCAACGACGTCGGCGCCGAGCCCGAGATGATGCACCTCTGCGCCGAGGCGTTCCACGCGACGATGGCGGCGCGCCTCGCGGAGCAGCCGCGGGGCCTCACGCTCACCTCGAGCCACGACACCAAGCGCTCCGAGGACGCGCGCGCACGCGTCGCCGCGATCACCCATGCGCCGGAGGATTTCTTCGCGGCGATGGATGTTCTGGACGGGTTCCCGGGCGCCGAGGCCGTGCCGCCGCATGTGCGCTGGTATCTCGGCCAGTCGCTCGTCGCGGCCTGGGGGCCGGGCCCTGCGCTGGCGGAGCGGCTGCGGGAGCACATGCGCAAGGCGCTGCGCGAGGGCAAGGAGTTCACCACCTGGACGCATCCCGACGCGGGCTTCGAGGATGCGGTGCTCGACCTCGCCGGACGCGCGGTGGCGCATTGGGGCGATACTGCCCCCGCGGCGCAGGTGCTCGCGGCGAGCGAGCGGCTGGTGCTGGTGCAGGCGGCGCTGAAGCTGCTGGTGTCCGGCGTGCCGGACATCTACCAGGGCTGCGAGGGCACGGACTTTTCTCTGACCGACCCCGACAACCGCCGGCCGCCGGATTTCGAGGCGCTGGCGGCGCTCGCCGCCGCACCCGACGGCTCGCTTGCGGCGCGCAAGCTGGGCCTCACCCGCGCCTGCCTCGCGCTGCGGCGCCGGGCGCCGGCGCTGTTTCTCGAGGGCGGCTACCGGCCGCTCGCGCTGCCCGAGGGGAGCCTCGGCTTCCTGCGCGAGCATGCGGGCGCGTCGGTGGCCCTCGTCGCGCGCATGGACGCAGGCGCCTGTCCGGTGCCGCCGGAGATCGAGGGAATGTCGCCGGTCTGGGGCGTGCCCGAGGCCGATCCGGTCGTCGTGCGCGCGCGGCTCTGAGCGATGGAGCCGAACGCCGATCAGACAGCACAGGTGGATGTCAGCCCCGGTGCGCTGATCGAGCGGGTCGATGGTTGGGTGGACGGGCTGGTGCGGTTGCTGCCCAACATTCTCGTCGCCCTGATCCTGCTCCTGGTCATGTGGTTCGTGGCCCGCCTCGTCGGCAGGCTGATCGACCGCACGGCCACGCGGCGGGGGCGCGAGAGCCTGGGCGACGTCCTCGGCTCCTTCGCGCGCTGGACGACCTTCCTGCTCGGGGTGCTGCTGGCGCTGACCATCGTGCTGCCGACGCTCAAGCCCGGCGACCTGGTGGCGGGGCTGGGGATCAGCTCGGTCGCGATCGGCTTTGCCTTCAAGGACATCCTCCAGAACTGGCTCGCCGGCATCCTGCTGCTGCTGCGCCAGCCGTTCGAGATCGGCGACCAGATCGTGATCGACAAGTTCGAGGGCACGGTCGAGCGGATCGAGACGCGGGCGACGCTGATCCGCACCTACGACAACCAGCGGGTCGTGATCCCCAACAGCGACATCTACACCGACGCGGTGCTGGTGCGGACCGCCTTCGAGGCCCGGCGCATCGAATATGATATCGGGATCGGCTACGGCGACGACATCGAGGCGGCCTGTGCGGTGATCCTCGGCGCGATCCGCGGCGTGGAGGGGGTGGACGCCGATCCGGCGCCCGACGCGCTGGCCTGGGGGCTCGACGCGTCGTGGGTGACGATCCGGGCGCGCTGGTGGACCCGGCCGGACCGGGCCTCGGTGGTCGCGGTGACGGCGCGGGTGCTGCCGGCGATCAAGTCGGCGTTGCAGGCGGCGGGGATCGACCTGCCGTTCGAGACGACGGTGCAGCTGTTCCACGACCAGACCGAGGAGCTGGACGGGCTCCGCGGCCGCCAGCGGGAGGGCTGGCCGGCCCCGCGCGGGGAGGAGCCCCCGCGGCCGGCGCGGCTGGCGAGGGCGGAGGGGGAGCAGAGCGGGACGTGAAATTCTGACCCTTTCACAGTGAAAGCGGGCAACGGTCATTGATAACATTGGATAAATCGCGCCGTTTTAGGAAGTTGTTCACTTCTGGCGCTCTGGACGGCGCCTCACGCCGTCTCGATGGCCCCGGTGATCAGCCCAGTCACCTCCTCCGGCGAGGTGGCGGCGACCGGCTTGTCGGCGACCTTGGCGCCGCGGCGCAGCACCACCACCCGGTCGCAGACGGCGAAGACGTCGGGCATCCGGTGGCTGATCAGAACCACGGCGTGGCCGGCGGTGCGCAGCTTGCCGATCAGGTCGAGGACCTCGGCGACCTGGCGCACGGAGATCGCGGCGGTGGGCTCGTCCATCAGCACGATCTTGGGGTCGGCGAGGCGGGTGCGGGCGATGGCGACGGCCTGGCGCTGGCCGCCGGACATCGACTTGACCAGATCGCGGGGGCGGGTCTCGGACTTCAGCTCGGCGAAGAGCTCGGCCGAGCGGGCGTACATCGCCGGGCGGTCGAGAAAGCGGAACGGGCCGAGGCGGCGGGTGAGCTCGCGGCCCAGGAAGACGTTCATCGCGGCGGGCAGGTTGTCGCAGAGCGCGAGGTCCTGGTAGACGGTCTCGATCCCCTTGCGGCGCGCGTCGAGCGGGCCGGTGAGGCGCACGCGTTCGCCGTCGAGCAGCATCTCGCCGGAGGAGGGCGTGAAGTTGCCGGCGATGATCTTGACCAAGGTCGACTTGCCGGCGCCGTTGTCGCCCATCAGCCCGAGCACCTCGCCATGATCGAGCGCGAGATCGACGCGGCCGAGCGCCTCGATGGCGCCGAAGTGCTTGGAAATGCCACGGAGCTCGAGGACCGGCACGGGGCTCAGCTCCGGCGCCGCGCGGCGGCGTATTGGTCGAAGGCGACCGCGGCGACGAGGATCAGGCCGATGACGATCTGCTGGACGAAGGAGGAGACGTTCATCAGCACCAGCCCGTTGCGCAGCACTCCGATCAGCAGCGCGCCCGCCACCGTGCCGAAGACGGAGCCGACGCCCCCGAAGAGCGAGGTGCCGCCGATCACCACCGCCGCGATCACGTCGAGCTCGAGCCCGATCCCGGCCACGGCTTCCGCCGAGTTCAGCCGCGCCGAGAGCAAAAAGGCGGCGAGGCCGGAGAAGAAGCCGACGATCACATAGACCGAGAACACCACCCGCCTTGTCGCCACCGTGTTGAGCGTCGCCGCTGCGGCGTTTCCGCCGACGGCGTAGACATGGAGGCCGAAGCGGGTGTGGCGCAGCACCACGAAGGCCGCCACCGCCGCCACGGCGAAGACGATGACCGGCACCGGCACGATGCCGATGCGGCCCTGGCCCCACCAGGTGTAGTCGGGGGAAAAGCCGCTGATCGGCCCGCCGCCGGACAGCAGCAGCGCCGCACCCCGGAACACCGACAGCCCGCCGAGGGTGACGACGAAGGGCGGTACCTTGAGCCGCGTGACCGCGAGCCCCTGGAGCGCGCCCCCGGCCATGCCGACAGCGAGTGCGGCGAGAACCGCGAGGATCAGCGGGTTGCCCATCTCCGCCGCGGTGCCGATGGCGAACCGGTCGTCGAGCCCGCCCTTCGCGACATAGGCGCAGACGACGCCGCAGCGCGCGACCAGCGAGCCGCCCGACAGGTCGACGCCGGCGGTCAGGAACACGAAGGTCATGCCGCTGGCCCCGAGCCCCGAGATCGACACCTGCCGCAGGATGTTGAGCA
>JBBQRM010000352.1:0-3795 GCA_038214855.1 Rhodobacterales bacterium
GGTTGCCTCGTGCTGCTGCTCGCGCGGTTCGCCGACGTGTCGCTGACCTGGTTCGACGTGCTCCGGGCGCTCGGCCTGATGGCGCTGCTGGCCTTCGCGCTGACCTCGCTCGGGGTGGTGATCGCCAACAGGGTTCGCAGCTTCGAGGGGTTCGGCGTCTTCTCGAACGCCGTCATCCTGCCGCTCTACTTCACGTCGAGCTCGATCTTTCCGCTCGACCCGGCGCTGAGCGGCGCGCAGACCCGCGTCGCCTATCCCGAATGGCTGGTCACGGTCGTGCAATACAATCCCATGACCTACGCCGTGGACGCGTTGCGCGGCGTGCTGATCGGCTACAACCAGTTCGACCCGTGGATCGGCATCGGGATTACGGTTGCCGCCGGCGCGCTGTTCTTTGCCGTCGCGCTGCGCGATTTCAGTCGGATGTGAGGGCGGCGATGCAAAAGCTGTGGCGACTGGCGCGCGGTTTCGGCGGGCTAGCCGTCGTCGTGGCCCTGATGATGGCGGTGACCTTCCTGCCGCCCGACACGTCGCTCGACGAGGTCAGGGCGAAGCGGGCGCTCAGCGCGTGCGTGCCGACCTATTATCCGCCGCTGGTAACGGGCGATCCGGAGCGGCCGGGGATCGACATCGAGATATTGCGCGGCGTGGCCGACCATATCGGCGTCGACCTGCTGCTCAGCCGCAGCGACGCCATGGGCCGCGACTTCAACCCGCGCAACTGGGCGATCAACCGCGCCAGATGCCAAGTGCTGGCCGGGGGCGTGGTGGACACCGCGCTGACCCGTTCGTTTCTCGACACCGGCCCGCCCTATGTCGAAACCGGCTGGGCGCTGATCTCGCCAGGGCCGCCCGGGGAGATCGCCGGCGAGGACATCGGCGCGCTCACCCTCGTCTCCGGTCTCGACCGGATCGGCCTCTCGAGCTACCTGCGCAGCAAGGACGTCGCCGTCCGCGTCTTGCGAAACGAAACGGCCTTCGTCGAGAACATCGCCAGCGGCGCGGTCGACGGCGGCGTAACCGAGGCTCTTCTGGCGGCCTGGCTGGCGACGAAAAACGACTGGCAGGTTTCGTGGCTACCCGACGGCCTCGCTCGCCCGCGTCTGGTCCTCGGTCTGTGGAAGGGCGACGTCACGCTCAAGCGGGAGGTCGTCGCGGCCTTTCGCAAGATGGAGAAGGACGGCGCCCTGGCGGATATCCTCGGGCGCTACGGCGTGGCCACGCTGCTGAAGGACCGTGACGTTCTCGGCTTCTGAAGGCGTCTGCGCTCGCCGGTTCCGTCACTCCGCATCGACGGCCTGTTTCATCCCCCGAGGATCGCCGACGTCAGCGTGGCGTGGGCAGGCCCGAGAAGCTTGCCCGCCAGACCAGAGGCCACCGCCAGAAACACCGCCGCGACGAGCCCCTGCCTGACCGGCCGCGCGATGCGCAGGCCGAGCGCGCCGAGAACCAGCCCGCCCGCCAGCGGCGGAACCGGCGCCAGGCTCAAGAGCGCCGCCCAGATCGCGAGGCTGCTCGCGACCCGGAGGAAGGCCGCCGCCGCCAGTCCGGCCGTGCCAGACAGCGTCGTGAGCGTCGGCAGGATCAGGGCGCCGAGCGACGCGGCCAGGACGAGCAGGCTGACGAACCCCGCGAGGATCACGACGATCACGCCGGCTCGCCCTGTCTTCGGCTGCTCGCTTTCGGCATCGAGCGGCTTGGACCAGCCGAGGCCGAACAGGATCATGCTCGCCGTTCCGACGAGATCGAGATGAGCAAGCGGCGACAGGGTCAGCCTGCCATCGTACTTCGGTCCGTTGTCGCCGAGCAGCGCCGCCGTTCCTGCCAAGGCGCCGCCATGGACCCCGACGATCAGAAGGAGGCCCAGAAAACGGAAGCCGATCAGCTGCAGCGTGAGTTCGGACAGCCACATGTCAGGACGCGGCCGAACGGCCTCCGATGCAGGCGGGTCGGACCATGCTCACTTCTCGACGATCAGTCGGTCCAGCGCCTCGATATCCGATGGCAGCGGAGCGCCTGGCTGGAATCCGTTCCGACTGAGGATGTAGGCCATGAGATCGGCGTAGATCGACGGCGAATACCGTCCCGGCGCATTGGGCGGCATCGTCTGGGACATGTAGCCGAACATCGCCGATGCCGGCATGCCTGAAGCGTACTTCTCCTCGAATGCCAGGCCGCGCAACGGCGCCCCGCCGTTCATCCCGCCCCTGAGATCCCCGCCGTGGCAATCCTCGCATTCCTTCTGATACCTCTCCTCGCCGCGTTCCGCCTGCTCGGAAGTAAAGGAAACCGGCGTCTCGACCGGTGTCGCGTCAGCCTGAGCCCAAAAGAGAAGTTCGGGGTCAGAGGCGTCGATTGAGTAGCCATGCGACGGAGGCGAATTGACATCCGCTGACGATACTGACGACGTCGCCATCCCAGTAAAGACGGCAATAGCGATGGCGACCGAAACCTTTCCGGCGGAGCGGTTATTGGCACACTTCATTATTTTCCTCCCATTAACGGCTAGTACGCAGTGATCGCGAGGACACGTTGCCTGCGACTGATGGAACCAGCACAAAGCCATAGCGAAACCGACTGGGAAGTCGATTGCAAGCGTCAACTTTCATCCTTCAAGGCGGTTGGCGAGGCAATTCTAGATCGATCGCTAAAATCGGGACGCAATACCCGCATCCACTACCCCAAAAACGCCTGAATAACATAATATGCACTATGCGCTATTTTTATGTAGATGGGTGCACTCTATTTTAAATTGCGACAGACCACGGATTCAAGAGTTTGTTCGGAGGACGCCATGCCCCACTCTCACCTGGACATCGAGGATCGCCGACGACTTGCGCAGTTCCGCCGGTCGCCGAAATCGCAGCAGCGCTTGGACGCCATCGCTCGACGATCTACCGCGAATTGAAGCGCACCTACGTCGAGGTCCCGCAGGCCGCCGACGGCTACTAACCGGTGTCGGCGCAGACGCTGGCGGCCCGGCGACGACGCGGCGCGCGCGGCCGGACGGTCCTGCGATATCTCAGGCTGGATCAGGCCGGCCGGAACCGGCTGTGGTTCTGCGAGCGTCTCGACGCCACGCCACGCAAACACCTCGGCTCCCGGCCGCCGGCCGAGGTGTTCCGCCTTGGAGCGCGCGTCGCGCGCGCCTCCGGAAGCCGCCTCTACCGCGGCTCGGAGGCGAGCCCTCTCCAGATCGAGACGCACATCACCAGCAACACGACGGTGAACGGTAGGCCCGTCGAGATCACCATTGATTGCAGCGACTTAAGGCCTCCGGCCGAGAGAAGCAGCACGATGGCGACGATCCCCTCGAAGACGCACCAGAACACCCTCTGCGGCGCCGGGGCGTCGACCTTGCCGCCGGCGGCGATCGTGTCGATAACCAGCGAACCGGAGTCCGACGAGGTCACGAAGAAGACGATCACCAGCGCGATGCCGATCAAGGAGGTGATCCAGGCGAGCGGCAGGACGTCGAGCATGGCGAAGAGCTGGAGCGGCAGATCGGCCTCCTGCGCCGCGGTGTAGCCGTCGCGGACCACCTGCGTGATCGCCGTGCCGCCGAAGATCGACATCCAGATGACGCAGACCATCGACGGGATCAGCAGCACGCAGATCAGGAACTCCCGAACCGTCCGGCCGCGGCTCACGCGGGCGATGAACATGCCCACGAACGGCGACCAGGAGATCCACCACGCCCAGTAGAAGACCGTCCAGCCGTTGATCCAGGCGTTGCGCTCCTCGTCGAACGGCCCGGCCTGCAGGCTCATCCGGGGCAGCTCGGTCAGGTAGCTG
>JBBQRM010000353.1:0-3794 GCA_038214855.1 Rhodobacterales bacterium
TCAGCATCGAGGCCGAGCGCGAGGGACTGTCGCTCGGCGGCTATGCGGCGCTGCCCACCTTTTCCCGCGGCGCCGCGGTGGCGCAGCATCTCTTCGTCAACGGCCGTCCGGTGCGCGACAAGCTGCTCATGGGCGCCGTGCGCGCCGCCTATGCCGACGTGCTGGCGCGCGACCGGCATCCGGTGGCGGCGCTGTTTCTCACCTGTCCGCCCGAGACGGTGGACGTGAACGTTCATCCCGCCAAGGCCGAGGTGCGCTTCCGCGACCCGGGGCTGGTGCGCGGGCTGGTGATCGCGGCGCTGCGTCACGCGCTCGCCGGCGCCGGGCATCGCGGCAGCACCACGACCGGCGCGGGACTGCTGGGCGCTGCCCGCACCGGCTGGCCGCACCGCGCGGCGGCCTCGGCGGGGGGCAGCGGAGCCGCCGGAGGCTTCGGCGAGGCTATGCTCGGCGCCGCCGCCTGGTCCGGCAGGGTGGAGACACCCGCCAGCCCCGAGGAGGGCGCCCCTGCGCCCGACGAGGGGCTTCCCCCCCGGGACCTGCCGCTCGGGGTGGCGCGGGGGCAGGTGCACGAAACCTACGTCATCGCCCAGACCGGGGACGGGATGGTCATCGTCGATCAGCACGCCGCGCACGAGCGGCTGGTCTACGAGCGGCTCAAGGCTGCGCGGGCACAGGCGCGGGTGCCGAGCCAGATTCTGCTCATTCCCGAAATCGTCGAGCTCGACGCGGAAGCCTGCGCCCGACTCGCCGAAGCCGCCCCCGGCCTCGCGGAACTCGGCCTCGTCGTCGAGCCCTTCGGCGGCTCTGCGCTCTGCTTGCGGGAAACCCCGGCGATTCTGGGCGAGGTCGACGGGGCCGCGTTGCTCGCCGACATCGCCGACGAGCTCACCGAAGGCACGGAGCCCCTGGCGGGTCGCATCGATGCGGTGCTGAGCCGCATGGCCTGCCACGGTTCGGTGCGGGCCGGGCGGCGGATGAGCGGGCCGGAGATGGATGCGCTCCTGCGCGAGATGGAGGCGACCCCGCTCTCGGGCCAGTGCAATCACGGAAGGCCGACGCATGTCGAGTTGAAGCTCGCCGACATCGAGCGGATGTTCGGGCGGCGATGAGCCTGCCGCCGGAGCTCGCTCTCGCGCTGCAGGATCCGCGGCTGTGGCTCGCCGCGGGGCTCGCAGCGCTGGTGATCCTGTGGCGGGCGCTGGCGCCGCTCGGCCGTCGGATGGGCGCGCTCGACGGCGCGGTGCGCGCCCTCCACGACGGGCAGCAGCAGCTCGTCGGCGGCCTCACCCATGTCGCCGAGGCGCAGGCGAGCGCTCAGGTGCGGATGGTCGAGAGCATGGAGAGCCGGCTCGCCGAGGTCACGCGGCTGATGGGCGAGAGCCTGAGCCAGAGCGCGGTGCGCACCGCGCGGTCGCTGGGCGATCTGCACCAGCGGCTCGAGGCGATCGACCGGGCCCAGACCAACATCGAGAAGCTGTCGGGCGACGTGCTGGGGCTCCAGGACATCCTGTCGAACAAGCAGACCCGCGGCGCCTTCGGCGAGATCCAGCTCCGCGAGATCGTGACCCGTGCCTTGCCCCCCGACGCCGCGACGTTTCAGGCGGTGCTCTCGAACGGCAAGCGCGCCGACTGTCTGATCCACCTGCCGCAGCCGCCGGGGCCGCTCGCCATCGACGCGAAGTTCCCGCTCGAGGCCTACGAGGCGCTGCGCGCGGCGAGCACGCCGGCCGAGAAGACCGAGGCCCAGCGGGCGATGCGCATCGCGGTGCGGGCGCATATGAAGGCGATCGCCGAGAAATACGTGATCGAGGGCGAGACCGCCGAGGGCGCGCTGATGTTCCTGCCATCGGAGGCGGTCTATGCCGAGCTGCACGCGAATTTCGGCGAGCTGGTGCGCGAGGGCTTCGCGCTGCGGGTGTGGATCGTCTCGCCGACCACCTGTATGGCGACGCTGCACACGCTGCGCGCCGTGCTCAAGGACGCGCGGATGCGCGAGCAGGCGCATGCGATCCGGCGCGAGCTGGGGCTGCTGCACAAGGACGTCGAGCGGCTGTCGCTCCGGGTGGGCAATCTCGACCGGCATTTCGGGCAGGCGGCGAAGGACATCGAGGAGATCCGCATCTCCGCGGACCGTGCCGGCAACCGCGCCCGCAGGCTCGAGGCCATCGACTTCGCCCCGGAGGAGGCGGCGGAGCCGGCCATCGCCGCGCGCGAGAAGGCCTGAGCGGCTGGATTTTGCCCTGTCGCGCGCCAGTTCACCTCGCGTGAATCGGAGAGCGCCATGGTGCAGCTGAGCCTCGAGGACCACCCAGGCCGCTATGCGCTGTCCAACGAGCTGCACGCGCGGCCGTTCCCGGAGCTGAGCGCGCCGTGCCGAGCCGTCTATCTCGCGCTCAAGGTGCCTGAGAACGCGGTGGACCGGGACCGCGAGGCGGACCGAGACCATCTGGGGGCGCTGCTCGACCGCTACGGGGCGCCGCATCCGGCGCCGGGCGCTAGCCATTATTCCGGCACGCTGGGGCGCAGCTTTCTAAAGTGGGAGATGCACACCGAATTCGTGACCTACACGCTCTTTTCGGGCGGGAGCGGGGATGCGGCCTTCGCGGGCGAGCTGTTCCGGCAGTTCCCGCAGGACTGGCTCGCCGCGGCGCCGGGGCGGGTGGTCTCGTCGTGCATCGTGCGGGTCGAGGCCGGCGGGACCGGCGAGCCGGAGGCGGTCGCGGACGAGCTGGCGGCATTCTTCGTGGCGGAGAGCTTCGCGGTCGGCCTGGTGCTCGACGGCGAGGCGGTGGTGGCGGCGGACTTCCGGATCGACGAGAACGGCCACAGCCGCTTCGCGGTGCAGGTCGATCCCGAGATCGGGCGACGCAGGCTGGGGCGGATCGTCCAGCGGCTGCTGGAGATCGAGACCTACAAGAGCATGGCGATGCTGGCGCTGCCGCAGGCCCGCGAGGTGAGCGCGGCGGTCGCGCGGCTCGACCGGGAACTGAGCGGGATCGTGGCGCGGATGGCGGCCGAGAGCGGGCACGAGGCCCAGACGCTCGAGCAGCTCCTGAAGATGGCCGCGGAAATCGAGCGGCTGTCGGCTCAGAGCGCGTTCCGCTTCGGGGCGGCGGAGGCCTACGAGGCGATCGTGACCCAGCGGATCGAGGTGCTGCGCGAGGGACGGATCGGGGGGCGGCAGACGTTCGGGGAGTTCATGACCCGGCGCTTCGATCCGGCGATGCGGACCTGCCGCTCGGCCGAGGCGCGGCTGCGGGACCTGTCGGGCCGGGCGGAGCGGGCGGCGAACCTGCTCCGGACCCGGGTCGACGTGGAGAACCAGGCGCAGAATTCGTTGGTGCTGCGGCAGATGGACCGGCGGGCGGCGCTGCAGCTGAGGCTCCAGGAGACGGTCGAGGGGCTGTCTGTGGTGGCGATCAGCTATTACGCGGTCAATCTGGCGGCGGGGCTGTTCGGGCCGGTGGCGGAGCGGGCGGGGCTGGCGAAGCCGGAGCTGCTGGCGATCCTGACGCTGCCGGTGCTGCTCGGGGTCTGGTGGGCGGTCCGGCGGGTCAGGAGGCGGATTTCGGGCCGCGAGACGCCCCCGGCGGAGTGACACGGGCGGGTGTTGCACAGTGCAACATGACAACGCCCATTGATATCAAACGAGAAATCGCGGCAAATTTACCAGATCTTAGGCAAGGTTAACGCGGAGGCCTCAGCTGGCGGGACGCTTGCGGAACGGCGCGCAGTCGCTGTCCATGGTCGTGGCGGGGATCATCGGCACGCCGGTACGGAAGGCGGCGCGG
>JBBQRM010000354.1:0-3785 GCA_038214855.1 Rhodobacterales bacterium
GTCGACGCACCCTACGGTCAGCATCGCGGGACCTCAGGTGCCCGAAATGCCCAGAACCCTCGCCGACAAAGGATTCGATGAATATCCCGGGCTAAAGGAAAGTAGATCCTGCCAGCTTTATCCATTTCCTCCATGCGACTACGCGAGACCGCCCAGCCGTTCGCCGGGGGCAAGTATCCCTTGTACTCGTAGGTTAGATTTGGTCTTGGCGATGGGCTGGTTAAATTGTCCAGACGGTATTTTCGTCCGTCACCATCATCATAAACGAACTTTGTTCTGATGTATTCAGGATTATTTCGGCGGTATTGCCTGTTAAATAAAGCTGCTTCTCTCTTGCGATAGAAAAGAATAATGTCGTGGCTCACGCCAAACCGGATGGCATGATTATTTGTCTCACCGCGTCCAGCCTTCCGTTTCCAAACAATCTCGTTCCCAAAGTTCCGCGCCCCAAACACCGCATCCAGCAAGATCTTCAGGTAATGGCTCGCCGTCGGGTCGCAGTGCAGATACAGGCTGCCGGTCGGCTTCAGCACCCGGTGCAACTCGATCAGCCGCACGCCCATCATGCACAGATACGCCGTCATCGCGTTCTTGCCGAGAAAGCCCACCATCGCGTCGAGCATCGCCGCCGCGTCCTGATGGGCCGACTGCTTCACCTCGGTCAGCGCCTGCCCCGAGGTCAGGTCGTTCCAGGTCCAGGTGTCGTCGAATGCTTCGATCTGCGCCGGGCTCTCGTCGCCCTTCGGACCCTTGAACAGCAAGTTGTAGCCGGCGTTCGAGTTGAACGGCGGGTCGAGATAGATCAGGTCCACGCTCTCGTCCGCGATGCTGTTGCGCAGCACGTCGAGGTTGTCGCCGTAGTACAGGTGGTTCATGCGCCGCCGCCGGTTGACCTTGAGGGGCGGCCAGAGTGTCCGCTCGCACCCCGTCTGTCCAGCGCCGCGAAGCGGCTCGGTTACCCGCCTCCCGCCGCGGCCGAGGCTGTGCTGCAAGTTAACAACTGGTAAAACTGCGCCGAAAAATCCAATTAAATCAATTGGCCTGTAGCGCTTTCACTGTGAAAGACCCTAGAATTTCGCGCACTGGCAGGGGCGATAGGACTCGAACCTACGACCCTCGGTTTTGGAGACCGATGCTCTACCGACTGAGCTACACCCCTGCGGGCCGGCGCGTGGCGGACCCATACGTCGGACCCCCCGCCGATGCAAGCCCCGCCTCAGCGCCCTCGCCACAGCCGGCGCAGCCCGCTGCCGAGCCCGCCGGTGCCCGATCCCTGCGGCCAGGCTTTGAGCCCCTCCGCCTCCAGCAGCGCCACCTTGTCCCCCTCCAGCACCACGCAGGACAGCACCTCGGTCCTGATCGCCCCGGTATCCACCGCGATCCGGTTCGCCCGGTGCTCGACCTCCCGCACGATCGTGTGCCCGTGCACCACCTTGAACCCGAAATCCGCGCCCGAGCTCAGGAACGGCTCGCGGATCCAGATAAGATCGTCCCGCGTCTGGTCCTCCATCGCCACGCCGGGCCGGATCCCCGCATGCGCGAAGACATAGCCCCCCACCCGCTCCCACAGCGCGCAGCGGTCGAGGAAGGCCAGGTGCTCCGCCGGGAACGCCGCGGCGAAGGCGTCGCGGGTCCGCGCCGGCACCCCCTCGCTCGCTCCCGCCACCCCGTAGGAAGCAAGCGTCTCGGCCCCGCCCATCGAGGCGTGCAGCCAGTGATAGCTCCGGTCGAACCAGTCGGGATCGTGCAGATAGGCGCGGATATAGCTGTCGTGGTTGCCGAGCAGGAAGGTCGCGGGCAGGGGCCCCGCCTCCAGCTCCATCAGCGTCTCGATCACCTTCCGGCTGTCGGGCCCGCGATCGACGTAGTCCCCGAGCATCACCACCCGTGGCCGGTCGTGCGGCCGCGCCGCGATATCCGCCGCGATCCGCTCCAGCATCGCCACGAGAAGGTTGTGCCTCCCGTGGACATCGCCGATCGCATACAGGCGCTGGCCCTCGGTCGACGCGATCACCGCTGCACCGCCCGCACCACGCCCGGACCCCTACGCCCCGCCCGCTCGGGCGAGCGAGCCGAGGCTCCGACGCACACGCCGCAGCCACCCGCTGCCCGCGGACCGCGCGGCCTCCGACCCGCGCGCGACCAATGAGCTGCGGTCCTGCGGGGCGAGGGGGATGCCGGCCAGCACCGGATCGTAGCGCTCGGTGAGCCGCAGCAGCAGGCGCTTGGTCAGACGCTGCTCCGTCGGCAGCCCGAAGGCCGCCAGGAACAACGCCCGGCTGTTCATCCCGATCAGCGTCGGCATGGCGGGATCGAGCTCGTTGTTCAGCATCGCCCCCCACATGCCCATGCGGTGCTCCCAGTAGAACAGGTCGTTCTGGTCGTGGTCCAGATGCCGGAGCGCGGCATAGTTGCCTCTGTCGAAGAAGCCCTCGAAGGCTTCGGCCGCGAAGGCACGGGTGGCGCCGGAGAACTCGGTGCCATAGGCCCGCACCATCTCCGACGGATCGAGGCTCCGCATCGGTCTCTGGCGAAGGTTGTAGAATCCGCGCAGGATCTCGCCGCCCCAGCAGCGCATGAACACCCGACCCGGCTCGGCCCCGTAGGCTCCGTGCATTGCCTCGGTCAGCCACGAGGCGCCGCGATAGTCGCCGGCGTTGCGCCTCGCGATCCGGGCGACACGGGCCGGCCTTGCCGCGGACATCGTCAGCGTCCGGTGCGGCACCCCGAGATGCTCCGACAATCTTGCGACGACCGGAACCTCCTCCGGGCGGAGAAAGCGGCCTTTCCAGGTGACCGTCTCGAAGCCGACGCTGAACGCCCTGAACGACGCGAAGACCGTGCGGGTATCGACGCCGCCGGTCAGGCCGAAGATCGGTCGAAAGGTCTCTCCCGCATACGCGGCCTGAGCGGCAAGGTAGCCGTCCGCAACACGGAGAAAGCTCTGAACGTCACACCGCGCGACCGGTTCGCGCCGCCAGTAGCGGGATGTCGTCATCGAGGCGCTGTCGAAGCAGTTGTTGGGGATCAGGCCGAGCACTGCCTCATAGAGCGTCAGATCGCCGGGAAGATACTTCACCGTTCGCGCGCGGTATCCTGACGTGCCGACCAGCTCCTCGACCTGCGGGAGAGACCCCGCCCCGACCGCGCGGGCGACGAGCGCGGCGTGCGAGCCAATGCAGAACGGCACGCGGGCATTATAGAAGACCGAGCGCGAGCCGATCGCATCGTTAAAGACCCGCAGGCGCTCGCCATCGACCACCAGGAGCGCGTATCGTCCGCCAATCCCATCGAGCAGATCGTGGAGCTTGTCGTCGCTGCCGATCTCCAGCCGCGCCGGTGCGGCAACCGCACCGGTGGCGAGATCGTAGGCCTCGCCGATGAGGATCGAGATGCACGCGTCGGATGCATGGACGCTCACCCGCGCTTCGGGATGCGTCCAAAGATCGTAGGCGCCGATGTTGCGCCGGCGCCAGCCCGCTTTCGGCAGGGCACGCTGGGCGCCGCTCCGCCCGGCTGGGCCCGAGCGGGTGCACAGGAAGCCGAAGCGGAACGTCAGTCGGGCGAAATCTGCCCGGCCCCGAGCCGCGCCGGCGGTATCCGAACCGCTGCGCGGCTCCGCGCTCCGGGACATTGCGACCGGGCCTACTCGATGATCTTCGACACGACGCCGGCACCGACGGTGCGGCCGCCTTCGCGGATGGCGAAGCGGAGCTTCTCCTCCATGGCGATCGGCGAGATCAGCGTCACCTCGAACTTCAGGTTGTCGCCCGGCATCACCATCT
>JBBQRM010000355.1:0-3783 GCA_038214855.1 Rhodobacterales bacterium
CCGTCTGTACCCCCGTCGCCCTGCGCCGGTGGCTCCGGGCGACGGACCGGGCGAGGCTCCACAGGAGCCTCGCTCATCCGGTCCGGGCAACGCGGCCCCGCAGGAATGATCCGGAGTTCGTATGACAGACAGGGGCGTGCGCGCCCCGATTGCGGCATCGGGGAATCTCGACGCCCTCGCCCTTCGCCGGTGGCTTCGGGCGACGGCCCGGGCCAAGTGTCCACCGGACACTTGGCAAGTCCGGCCCGCACAGCGATCGGTAGCGTGGTCAAGGCGAAATCGAAATAAGGATATCCAACGAAGTCAGAGACTTGCTTATGGTTTCAAGTTGGACGCTCTCGGGTGCGCTCCCCCGGACCCGTGCCCTCACCGCCCGCTCGACCGCCGGTCCCGCCGCGCCGACATCGGCTGGAATGCCACCGCCACATGCGTCTCGCAATAGGGCTTGCCCGCGACGCAGGGCAGGCCGCAGAACCAGAAATCGTCGGTCGCAGGATCCCCGATCGGCCACTTGCAGGTCCGCTCGGTCAGCTGCATCAGGCTCAGCCGCCGCGCCTTCTTCGCGACCTCCGCGAGATTGGCCAGAGCCTCGGCGCTGATCTCCGAGCTGGTCGGCTGCGGCGGCAGCGGCTGGCCAGGCACGGGCTTGGGACGCGGCGCGGGGACGGGGTCCACCACCGCCACGCGCGGGGTCGCCACAGGCGCGGGCTCGGCCGGGGCCTCCACTACGGTCTCGCCTTCGCCGCCCTCGAAGCTGTCCTCCTCCTCGTCGCCGCGCTCGGAGCCCGGCAGCCGGTTCGACAGCCCCAGCCGGTGCACCTTGCCGATCACCGCGTTGCGGGTGACCCCGCCGAGCTCCTTGGCGATCTGGCTCGCACTCTTGCCGTCGGACCACATGGTCCTGAGCGTATCCACACGTTCATCGGTCCAGGACATCGTGTAACTCTCCGTCGGGTGGTCCGGGGGGCGGAAAACGCCGCGGGCGAGGTGATGCGGCGGGTCTCGCCCATTGTAACCGCTGGCGCATCGGATACAACCTCGGCCCATGGAAAATCGGCCTCTCGACCGCAAGGGCGCGGCACCCGATCCCGATCCCAAAGGCGCGACCGTCGATCCCGACGCCGCGACCGCGGCACCGGCGCGCGCCGGCATGGGCATCCGCCGCTTCGGCCGGGTCAACTGGCTCGGCCTGTGGACGCTGACCGCACGCGAGGTGCGCCGCTTCACCAACGTCTGGACCCAGACGCTCGCCGCGCCCATCGCCACCGCGGCGCTGTTCATGCTGGTCTTCACGCTGGCGCTCGGCCGGGGGCGCGCGCCGGTGGACGGCATCCCCTTCGCGGCCTTCCTCGCGCCGGGCATCCTGATGATGACGGTGATCCAGAACGCCTTCGCCAATACCTCGAGCTCGATCCTGATCTCCAAGGTCCAGGGCAACATCGTCGATACGCTGATGCCGCCGCTCAGCCCGGCGGAACTCCTGACCGGCTATGTCGCGGGCGGCGTGCTGCGCGGCCTGTTCGTGGCGCTCGGCGTGGGGGCGGTGCTGCTCGCCTTCCTGCGCATCGGCGTCGCCCACCCGCTCTGGGCGCTCGCCTTCGTGCTCGCCGGCAGCGCGATGCTGGCGCTCGCGGGGCTCATTGCCGGCATCGCCGCGCAGAAGTTCGACCATCTCGCGGCGCTGACCAACTTCGTCATCACGCCGCTGAGCTTCCTGTCCGGCACGTTCTACTCCGTCGAGGCGGTGCCGGCGGGCTTTCGGGCGCTCCTGCACGCCAACCCGATCTTCTACCTGATCGACGGGATGCGCTTCGCCGTTCTCGGCACCAGCGACAGCGCGCCCGCCCTCGGCCTCGCCGTGGCGCTCGCCGTCGACGCGGCGCTCGCAGCACTGGTCCTGACCTGGCTCCGCCGCGGCTTCCGCCTGCAGACCTGATCGCTCCGATGGTTAACCTTCGTTGAGATATGATGAATTCGCCGAAATTTCTCCAATGAAAACAATGGCCGTTGTCGCCTTTCACAGTGAAAGCCCTCTCCTTTCACACCTCGGCCGAATTGACAGGACGAGGGCGCTGAGGCATGACGGATCGTCCCGGACCTCCCTCCGTGCCGATGGACGTCATCCACCAGATGAAGGAGCCTGACCCGTGATCTCCCCGGTGCTGCCGACCTACGCGCGGGCCCCGCTCACCTTTACCGAAGGCGAGGGTCCCTGGCTGATCGAGGCAAGCGGAGAGCGCTACCTGGACCTGGGCGGCGGCATCGCCGTCACCGCGCTGGGCCACGCGCATCCCGCCCTCGTCCAGGCGCTGGAAGCCCAGGCGCGACGCCTGTGGCACACCTCGAACCTCTACAACATTCCTCAGCAGCAGGCGCTGGCCGAAAAGCTGGTGGCAGCCACCTTCGCGGACACCGTCTTCGTGACCAACTCCGGTACCGAGGCGATGGAATGCGCGGTCAAGATGGCCCGCAAGTTCCATCACCACCACGGGCACCCGGAGCGGAACCGGATCGTGACCTTCGAGGGCTCGTTCCACGGCCGGACCCTAGGGATGATCTCGGCGGCGGGCTCGGAGAAGCTGACCAAGGGCTTCGGCCCGTTGCTGCCCGGCTTCGACGTGGTCCCCTTCGGCGACCACGAGGCTCTCCACGCCGCCATCGGCCTCGAGACCGCCGCCATCCTGATCGAGCCGGTCCAGGGCGAGGGCGGCATTCGTCCGGTGCCGGAGCAATGTCTGCGCGGCCTTCGCGCCCTCTGCGACGAGCACGGGCTCCTGCTGATCCTCGACGAGATCCAGTGCGGCATGGGCCGCACCGGGCGGCTCTTCGCGCACGAATGGGCCGGGATCGAGCCCGACATCATGGGCATCGCCAAGGGGATCGGCGGAGGCTTCCCGCTCGGCGCCTGCCTCGCGACCGAGGCGGCGGCGGCCGGCATGACCGCCGGCACCCACGGCTCGACCTACGGCGGCAACCCGCTGGCCTGCGCCGTCGGCTGCGCGGTCATGGACATCATCGCCGAGCCCGAGTTCCTCGCCGGCGTCAGCCGCGCCGCCGGCCGGATGCGCCAGGGGCTCGAGGGGCTGACGGCAAACCATCCGCAGGTCTTCGAGGCGGTCCGCGGGTCGGGGCTGATGCTCGGGCTGAAATGCGCGGTGCCGAACGGCGAGGTGGTCCAGGCCGGCTACGGGGCGCGGGTGCTGACGGTGCCGGGGGGCGAGAACGTGGTACGCATCCTGCCGCCGCTGAACCTCAGCGACGCCGAGATCGACGAGGGCCTGCACCGGCTCGACCGGGCGGCTGCGAGCCTGCGGCCAGCGGCATGAGGCACTTCCTCGACCTGCACACGACGCCGGCCGGGGATCTGCGTGCGATCCTGAACCACGCCGCGGCGATGAAGCTGGCGCGGGAGGGGCTGCCGCGGGGGGCCGTGGATGCCGAGCAGCCGCTCGCCGGGCGGATGGTGGCGCTGATCTTCGAGAAGCCTTCCACCCGGACCCGGGTCAGCTTCGACGTCGGCGTCCGCCAGATGGGCGGCCAGACGATGGTGCTGTCGGGAGCCGAGATGCAGCTCGGTCACGGCGAGACCATCGCCGATACCGCGCGGGTGCTGTCGCGCTACGTCGATCTGGTCATGATCCGCACCTTCGACGAGGCGGTGCTCCACGAAATGGCCGAGCACGCCTCGGTGCCGGTGATCAACGGGCTGACCGACCGCAGCCATCCCTGCCAGGTGATGGCCGACGTGATGACCTATGAGGAGCATCGCGGGCCGATCGGGGG
>JBBQRM010000356.1:0-3772 GCA_038214855.1 Rhodobacterales bacterium
CATCTGCGCCGGATCGAGGCCGTGCTCGCGGGCAAGGGCGAGATAGGCGTCGACGGCCGGGATCGAGTACGGATTGATCCGGTTGGTCAGCGTCTCGTTCAGCGAAGCGCGCGAGCCGGGCGGGATCGCGCCGCCGGAATACTTGCCGGTCAGGAAGCCCGCGGAGAGCGGCGAATAGGCAAGCAGGCCCACGTCCTCGTGGTGGCAGAGCTCGGCGAGGTCGAGGTCGAAGATCCGGTGCAGCAGGCTCCATTCGTTCTGGATCGAAACCACCCGCGGCAGGCCATGGCGCCGCGCGAGCTCGAGGCAGCGCGCGGTGCCCCAGGCGGTCTCGTTCGACAGGCCGACCTCGCGGATCTTGCCCTCGCGCCGAAGCTCGCCCAGCGTCTCGAGCAGCGTGCGGAGGTCTTCGGCGGCGCCGCGATCCTGGCCGCTCGGGTCGTAGGTCCAGGCCTGGCGGAAATGGTAGGAGCCGCGGTTCGGCCAGTGCAGCTGGTAGAGGTCGATGGTGTCGGTGCGCAGGCGCGCGAGGCTCGCCTCGAGCGCGGCGCGGATCACTGCGGGCGTGATCGGGCCGCCGTCGGGGCGGACGGAACGCGCGCCGCGGCCCGCGACCTTGGTGGCGAGCACGATGTCGCCGCGCCGCCCGGTGCGGGCGATCCAGCTGCCGACGATGCGCTCGGTCTCGCCGGTGGTCTCGGCCGAGGCGGGCGTCGTCGGATAGAGCTCGGCGGTGTCGAGGCAGGTGACGCCGAGATCGAGCGCGCAGTCGATCTGAGCATGGGCCTCGGCCTCGGTGTTCTGCGAACCCCAGGTCATCGTGCCGAGACTGAGGCGGCTGACCGCGAGGTCGCTGTCGCCGAGGCGGTTGGTCTGCATGGAGGCTCCTTTGCCGAGCGCCGCGGAGGCTTGCGCGATCGGGGCGGCGGGATCAAGGGGCGGCGAGGCCGGTGGGCACCACGATCGGTCCGCCGGCGTCGCGGCCGAGATGTGCGGCGATCCCGTAGACGCGCGCGAGGTTGGCCGCGGTCAGCACCGCCTCGGGCGGACCGTCCGCCGCCAGCCGCCCGGCGTCGAGCAGGATGAGCCGGTCGCAGGCGCGCGCGGCGAGGCCGAGGTCGTGGAGGGCCACGACCACGCCGCGGCCAAGGGCTGCGAGCGCGCGGAAGCGGCCCATAAGCGCCAGCGCATGGGCGGGGTCGAGGCCGGCGGTCGGCTCGTCGGCGAGGATCAGGGGCGCGTCCTGCGCCAGGGCGCGGGCGATCAGGACGCGCGCCCGCTCGCCGCCGGAGAGCCCGGTGACGGGGCGGTCGCGCAGCGCCGCGAGGTCCATCGCCGCGAGCGCCGCGGCGACGGCGGCGCGGTCGGCGGCGATGGAGGCGCGGTGCGGGATGCGGCCCAGCGCGACCAGCGCCGCGACCGTGACCGGCCAGGCGACGGTGCGGTCCTGGGGGATATAGGCGGCGCAGAGCGCCCGTTCGCGCGGGGAGAGTGCTCCGAGCGGCCGGTCGCCGAGGGTGACGCGGCCCTCGACGCGCTGCAGGCCGAGGGCGGCGCGCAGCAGCGTGGTCTTGCCGGTGCCGTTGGGGCCGAGCAGGCCCACGACCTCGCCTTGGACGACCCGGGCGGTGATCCCGTCGAGCACGCGCCTGCCATCGCGGGTGAGACCGATGCGCTCGAGGCCGAGCAGGGTCATGCCGTCACCGTGCGCATGGCTTGGACGCGCGCGCCGCTCTCCTGTCTTGCCCGGCTTGCCGCGACGGGCAGCGCCCGTGTCGGAGCCAGTGACGGAGCCGATCAAGCGAAGCCGGCATCAAGCGCGCTCCGGGTGATTGCTTCGATACCCATGTGAGGCGCCACGTTTCCATCCTCCCGACAGTTCTGTCCGTCGACAGATCGGTCCGCGCCTGCCTGCCCGTCGTGCCAAAGGCACGCCTCCGGCGTGACGGCAGGCGCGATAGACGCGCCCACCCATGCAGGCGCGGCCCGATTGCGAGCTTCGGCCCCAGCTGGACCCCCCTCGCCCTTCGCCGGTGGCTCCGGGCAACGCGCGGACCGGCAGGGACCACCCGGAATTCGTATCACGCCAGCCGACCGCGTTGGCGCCAGACGAGCGCGAGGAAGAACGGCGCGCCGACCAGCGACGTCAGCACGCCAAGCTTGAGGTCGCGGTCGGGCGCGATCAGCCGCACGGCGAGATCGGCGGCGAGCAGGAGCGCCGCCCCCCCGAGCGCAGAGGCCGGCAGCAGCCGCGACGGCAGCGCGCCCACGAGCGGGCGCAGCAGATGCGGCACCACGAGACCGATGAAGCCGATGGCGCCGGCCACCGCCACGCCCGCGCCGACCGCGAGCGCCGTGCCGGCGACAGCGATCAGCCGCACGCGGGCGAGCCGGATGCCGAGCGAGGCCGCGGCATCCTCGCCGAGGGTCAGCGCATCGAGCGCCCGACCGAGCGTCGCGAGCAGTGCCATCCCCGCGAGGATGAACGGGGCCGCGAGCGCGACGTGGCGCATCGAGCGGTCGGCGAGCGATCCGAGCAACCAGAAGACGATCTCGCTCGCCGCGAACGGGTTCGGCGAGAGGTTGAGCACGAGCCCGGTCAGTGCGCCCGCGAGGCTCGAGACGGCGACGCCGGCGAGGATCAGCGTGACGCTGCTGCCGCCGCTGCCGGCGAGCGCCTGCACGAGCTCGGCCGCGATGAACGCGCCCGCGAGCCCCGCGAGCGGCAGGGCGAGCGGGACGGCGGCCGCGAGGCCGGTGTAGAGCGCGAGCACCGCCCCGAGCGCCGCGGCCCCCGAGACGCCGAGCAGCGCCGGCTCGGCGAGCGGGTTGCGCAGGTAGCCCTGGAGCGCCGCACCCGCGAGCCCGAGCCCCGCGCCGATCAGCGCGGCGAGGATGGCGCGGGGCAGGCGGATCTCGCGCATCACCAGCGCCACGGCCTCGCCGCGGCCGGTGAGAAGCGCGTGCAGGCTCTCGATGGGCGGGATCTCGGCGGGGCCGGTCAGCAGCGAGGCCGCGAAGAGCAGGGCACCGAGCGCCGCGAGACCGACGAGCGTCGCGGGATGGCGCCCGCGGCCGGAGATGGGCCCGGTCACGGCGCCGGTGCCGCGTCGAGCTGCCGTGCGGCCGCGCGCAGCGTCTCGACCGCGCGGGCCGCGAGCGGCGTGCCGCAGGTCCACAGGTTGTCCGCGACCGGCGCCCGCGCGGCGCCGAGCGCGCGCGTGGCCGGATGGTGCAGCACGCCCTGGGCCAGCGCGGGCGCCGCGTAGTCCCGGCCGATCACCAGCATGTCGGGCCGCGCCATCACCAGCTCCTCGAGCGGCAAGGGGGCGAGGCCGGTGGCGCCGCGTTCGGCCGCGACGTTGACGATACCGGCGTGGCCGAGGATGTCGTCGGCGAGCGTGCCTGCGCCGGAGGTATAGCCGCTGGCGTAGTAGAGCGCCGCGCGGGGGCGCCGGCGCGTCTCCGGGGCGGCGAGGCGCGCGTCCATCGCGGCGAGGAGCTCCGCCGCGCGCTCGGGCCTGCCGAGGAGCGCGCCCATGCGGGTGACGTTGGCGCGGATGTCCGCGAAGCTCTCCTCGAGCGCGAAGACCTCGACGCGCAGGCCGAGCCGGCGCAGCAGCGCCAGCGTCGCGGGCGGATCGTAGGCACCGGCGAGCACCAGAGCGGGCGCGAACCGGTGGATCGCCTCGGCCTGGCCGCCGTGGACCGGCAGCGTCTTCGCGCGTTGCCACAGAGCCGAGGAGACCGGATCGCGGGAGATGCGGCTGAG
>JBBQRM010000357.1:0-3765 GCA_038214855.1 Rhodobacterales bacterium
GAAGTGGTCGAGCAGCGCGGCGAGGCGCGACCTGCGGGGCAGTCTCTCTGGCGACGGTGACATGGCGGCTCCGATTCAAGGCGCCGCATCGATTCAGCAAATCGCTCCCCTGTCACCTGTCATATGAGTTCGGAGCCGTGCGAGACGCGCCGGGGTCGTTGACAGCGCAGGGGCCCGCGTATATTCCGCGGCATCGACACCGGCCCAGGTGGCGGAATTGGTAGACGCGCTGGCTTCAGGTGCCAGTTTCCGAAAGGAAGTGGAGGTTCGAGTCCTCTCCTGGGCACCATTCCCCTGCGAGGACGCCCGGCGAAGGGCAGCGGCTCGGGCGGGGAGGACCCATGGCGATTTTCCTGCACCACGGCGACCTGCCCGGCGACCTAGATCTCGGGCCGGCGGTTGCGGTCGATTGCGAGACGCTGGGGCTCAGGCCGCGCCGCGACAGGTTGTGCCAGGGCCAACTCTCGTGCGGCGACGGCGAGGCGCATCTGGTTCAAATCGCGCCGGGCGAGGCTCCCGCGCCGCGACTCGCGGCGATACTGGGAGATCCCGCGCGGCTGAAGCTCTTCCACTTCGGACGTTTCGACATCGCGGTGCTGCTGCACCGGTTTGGGGTGCTGACGGCGCCGGTCTACTGCACCAAGATCGCCTCCAAGCTCGTGCGGACCTATACTGACCGGCACGGGCTGAAATACCTGCTCCAGGAAATGCTCGAGATCGACATCTCCAAGCAACAGCAGTCGAGCGACTGGGGCTCGGAGACCCTCAGCCAGGCGCAGATGGCCTATGCCGCCTCGGACGTGCTCTACCTCCACCGGCTGCGCGCCGCACTTGACGCGCGTCTCGCGCGCGAGGGGCGCACGGCGCTGGCGCAAGCCTGCTTCGACTTCCTGCCGCAGCGCGCGGCGCTCGACCTCGCCGGCTGGGCGGATCAGGACATCTTTTCCCATGCCTGAGCCCGCGACCCGCATTGGCGCCGAGGCGGACACCGACGCGGTGATCGCAACCGGCCGCAGGGTCGTGGCGGTGGAGGCAGCGGCATTGGCCGAGCTTGCGGGGACGCTCGGCGCGCACTTCGCGGAGGCGGCGGCGTTGATGCGCAGGGCCCGCGGCCGAGTGATCGTCTCGGGCATGGGTAAGTCGGGACATGTCGCGCGCAAGATCGCCGCGACCCTCGCCTCGACCGGGACACCCGCGCTCTTCGTGCATCCGGCGGAGGCGAGCCATGGTGATCTCGGCATGATCACCGGGGAAGACGTGGTAGTGTGCCTGTCGAACTCCGGCGAGACGCCCGAGCTCGCCGACCTGATCGCCTATGCCAAGCGCTTTGCCATCCCGCTGATCGCCATCGCCGCGCGCGAGGACAGCACGCTGATGCGTCAGGCCGACGTCGGGCTCCTGCTGCCGCCGGCACCCGAGGCCTGCTCGGCGGGCCTAGCGCCGACGACCTCGACGACGATGACGCTGGCGCTCGGCGATGCGCTGGCGGTGGCGCTGATGGAGAGCCGAGAATTTTCCCCGGAGGATTTCCGCGGCCTGCATCCCGGCGGAAGGCTCGGCGCCCGGCTCGCCACCGTGGGACAGCTGATGCACCCGGGCGCGGCCATGCCGCTGATCGGGATCGAGGCGCCGATGACCGAGGCGCTGCTCGAGATGAGCGCCAAGGGCTTCGGCGTCGTGGGCGTTCTCGACACGGCGGGGGCACTCGCGGGCATCGTCACCGACGGCGACCTGCGGCGCAACATGGCCGGCCTCCTCGAGCGGCGGGTGGATGTGGTGATGACCCGCCACCCGCGTACGGTAGAGACCGGCGCGCTCGCGTCCGAGGCGCTGGGGATCATGAACGCGCAGAAGATCACCACCCTCTTCGCCGTAGCCTCCGGCGCACCCACCGTTCCCGCGGGCATCCTCCACGTGCACGACTGCCTGCGTGCCGGCGTCCTCTGAGCCGATGGCGCAGGGACGCGGGCTGCATTCGCGGCTGGTGGCGGTGCTCAAGGTGGGCCTGCCGCTGGTGGCGCTGCTGCTGCTTGCCTCGCTGTTCCTGATCCCGCCCGACGACCGGCTGGAGGGCGAGCTCGTCTTCAGCCGCGGCGACATCGCGGCGCTCGGCAGCGGCCTCAGGATCACCCGGCCCACCTTCTCCGGCATGACGCGTGACGAGGACCCGTTCCGCTTCACCGCCGATCTGGTGGTGCCCGACGCCGCCCCGCCAACGCGCGCCGCGGTGACGGGGCTGAGCGGCACGATGGAGTTCGAGGGCGGCCCCGGCGTCTCGCTCGCCTCGCAGACCGCCGAGCTCGATCTCGAAGCGAGCCGCATTGCGCTCGAGGGCGCGGTACGGCTCGAGACCACCGACGGCTATAGGATGACCGCGCCCGCGATGGACGTCGATCTCGGCGCGGGCGTGCTCGAGGCCGTGGGACCCGTCGAGACGGAGGGGCCGATGGGACGGATCGAGGCCGGCCTCCTGCGCATCGCTCCCGGCCCGGAGGGACCTCGCGTGATTTCGTTCGGAGATGGGGTGCGGCTGGTGTACCGTCCGGTTCAGGTGGGGCGATGAGGGAACGCCGAAAGATGCGCGCGATCTGGCTGGCACTCGCGGTGACGGCGGCACCCGTCCTCGCGGCGGCGCAGGGGGCGTCGGTGCCCTTCGGCGGGCTGAGCACCGATGCGGCGCTGCCTGTCGAAATCACCTCGGATGCGCTCGACATCGACCAGGCCGCGGGCACGGCGATCTTCACCGGCGGGGTCAGGGTCGCCCAGGGCACGCTCCGGCTCGCGGCAGACCGGATCGAGGTAACCTACGCCGACGCCGCCGGATCGGGCACCGGCCGGATCGATCGGATGCAGGCCACGGGCAACGTCACGCTCACCAACGGCACCGAGGCGGCCGAAGCCGAGCGCGCGGTCTATGACGTCGCGAGCGGCATCGTCGAGATGGAGGGCGAGGTCGTGCTGACCCAGGCGCGGAACGCGCTCTCAAGCGAGCGGCTCAGGATCGATCTGAATTCGGGCACCGCCACGATGGAAGGCCGGGTCCAGACGGTCTTCGTGCCGGGCAGCCCGCCATGACGCCGCGCCCGACGCTGCATGTCACCGACGGCGGGCTCGGCGAGCCGGCAAGCGGGCTCGTCGTGCGCAACCTCGCCAAGAGCTACAAGCGCAGGCCGATCCTGCGCGACGTGTCGCTGACGCTGCGCCGCGGCGAGGTCGCGGCCCTCCTCGGGCCGAACGGCGCCGGCAAGACCACCTGCTTTTACGCCATCGCCGGCCTCGTCCCGCCGGACGCGGGCAGCGTGAGCGTCGACGGGCGCGACGTCACCTTCCTGCCGATGTACCGTCACGCCAAGCTGGGGATCGGCTATCTGCCGCAGGAGGCCTCGATCTTCCGCGGCCTCAGCGTCGCTGACAACATCCGCGCGATCCTCGAGGTCTCGGTGCTCGACCGCGACAAGCGGCGCGAGATGCTCGACGAGCTCCTGGGCGAGTTCTCGATCACTCATCTGCGGCGCACGCCGGCGGTGGCGCTGTCGGGCGGCGAGCGGCGGCGGGTCGAGATCGCCCGCTGCCTCGCGTCGCAGCCGCGCTACGTGCTGCTCGACGAGCCCTTCGCCGGGGTCGATCCGCTGGCGCTCGCCGACATCCGCGCCCTGGTGCGCCAGCTCCGCAACCGCGGCATCGGTGTGCTGATCACCGACCACAACGTGCGCGAGACACTGGAAATCGTCGATCATGCCTATATCCTGCACAACGGTACGGTCC
>JBBQRM010000358.1:0-3757 GCA_038214855.1 Rhodobacterales bacterium
CCATGCGTGCGTCCGATGCTGCCGTCGGTTTGTGTTCAACAGCTTGAATCTACAGCGCTTTCAGGCGCACGCAACCATTCTCGCCCATTTGGATGAATAAGCCGGGTTCATAGGAGGACGACCAGGGCGTGTGATAGATGCGCTCGCCTTTGCGGTTGATGTTGCCCTTGATCGGGCAGCCTTCCGGCGGAGCTGCCGCAGCAGTGGCCGAGGTCCAGCGCCGGGCACGGTACTCCCAGGCAGGCTCCGTCTCGGCCTGCCAGACGCCGGCGCCCGACGCACGCGCGGCCGTCTCGCGCGCAACGTAGTCGTCGCTGTAGCGCGAGAATGCCCAGGCGAGCCCGAGGTCGATCATCTCGCCGGCAATATCGTCACCGCCGACGAGGCAGCGGGCGATGATGCGGTCATATCGATCCCGGTCGAGCGGCTCACAGGCTACCGGACCTCCGGCGACCAGGGCTGCGAGCGCCGTCGAGGCGGCGGCTCCGCACGCCCAGTCCTCGCCGGATGGACTGCGGCAGCTTTTGGGCGAGCTCGGGTGCGTCGATGCCGTGAAGCCTGATCACGGCTGCCCCGAGCTTCAGCCCATCGCCATCGACAACCTTGGGCTTTCCTGAGAGCAGAGGCACCTCTGCCCAGGAGGCATGGGCCAGCGCCAGAGCGCCGATCAGCAGCCCACCAGACATGCATCGACATCGCGCCATCGCTCGCCACCCCCCAGGCGAACATAGCATGCTACACTTCGCCAGCTATCCCGTATTGAGGGCGAGGCTTAACCGGCGAGCCGCTGCTGCGGGTGGAGGTGGCGCGCGAGACGGGAGCAACCGGCGCCGCAAGAAGAACGCGCTCTCCAATCGACTGGCTCCGCTCACTCGCCGGCCATTAACCATATTCAACAACAAGTTTGTCGAAACCGCTTGACCTCCCGCCCGGCTTTTGACACATGATGCGGCGAAAGGGCTGGCGATGCACATTCGGGAACTCACGGCGAAGACGGGCACGACCGAGCGGCAGGTGCGCTACCTGATCGCGGAAGGCTTCGTGCCGTCGCCGCGCGGCGGCCGGTCGAACGCGGATTACGGCGAGGATCACGTCGCGGCGATCCGGCGGTACGGCCAGCTCCGCGACCTCGGGTTCCCGCCGGCGGCGATCAAGCTGCTGCTGCAGGCCCGAGAGGGCGCCCCGTTCCCGATAGCGCCCGGCATCACGCTCGTCGTCGGTCCCGACCTCCTCGGCGCCGGTGCGCCGGTCGAGCCGGTGGTCGAGCGCGTCCGATCTCTTCTCAATGATCTCTTCAGGGAGTCCAGCCATGCCGAGACCCAGTCTTCCACCGACGATTGATCCGCTGCGCGCCTTCCTGAACTTGGAAGGCGAGCGCATGGGGCGCACGCCTGTCCCGCTGGTCTCGACCGCAATCGACGCCGAGATCGAGGGCGGGATGGTGGTGGTCTCGACCACGCGGGTGTTCCGCAACACCGAGGCGGAGAGCATCGAGGCCACGATGACCTTCCCGGTCCCGGTGCAGGCAACCCTGTTCGCGCTCGAGGCGCGGGTTGATGGGCGCGTGCTCCAGGCAGTTGCGCAGCGTTGCGACGCGGCGCGGGAGACCTACGAGACGGCGGTCGCGGACGGGAAGACGGCGGTGCTGCACGAGGAGGTGCTCAAGGGCATCCACATGGTCTCGGTCGCGCCGCTCGCCCCCGGTGGCGAAATCGAGGTATTGGCGCGCTGGGTCACGACGCTGTCCTTCGTCGGCGGCCGGGGCCAGGTGCGGCTTCCGCTGACCGTCGGCGAAATCTATGGCCGCTCGCCGCTGGCCGACTCGGACAACCTGCTGATCGAGGGCCGCGGAGGCGATGCCGAGCTCCGCGTCCGATGCCGCGGCGGGTGCGTGTCGCTGGTCGGCGGCACATTGAGCGAGGGGCAAGCGCGGGTTCCGCTGGATGCGCCGGTCGACCTCGTCGTCGATGCCTCTGAGCCTCGCGCGCTCCACGGCACCGCTGCGGACGGCCGCGCATTGAGCCTCCGCATTGCCCCCGCGGCCGAGGAGGGCGGTCAGCTCGACGTCGCCGTGCTCATCGACCATTCCGGCTCGATGGAGCAGATCGCCAGTGGCGTGTTCGGCGGCGCGAGCAACCACCAGCTGGTAGTGGCGGGGCTCGTGGCCGCGTTGGCCGCGCTGCAGCCCCGGGACGACCTCGATCTCTGGGAATTTGACGACACGCTCACCCACGTGGGCTGCACGAGCGGCGGCCGGGCAACCATACCCGCGGACGGTACCATTCCGGTTCGCGACCGGTTTCGCGCCCTGATCGCCCGGCTTCAGGACCCGCGGGGCGGCACCGAGATCGGCGGTGCGATCGATGGCGTGATCAGAGGCTCCGCGGCGCGCGACCTGCTGCTGGTCACGGACGGCAAGAGCTTTGCGCTCGATGTCCAGGCGCTGGCGCGCAATGGGCGGCGCATCTCGGTGGTGCTGGTCGGCGAGGACAGCCTCGAGGCAAATGTGGGTCATCTCGCGGCGCTCACAGGTGGGGATGTCTTCGTCGCCATAGACGAGGACATCTCCGCGTGCCTCGCGGCGGCCCTGGCCAGCCTGAGATCCGCGCATCAGAACGCCGGCGACGACGTCTCTGGCGATCGTCTTCGGCTGGTAAGGCGAAACGCGGTGATCGAGGTCGAGTGGCGGGCCGGCACGAGCGCCGGTGGGCAGAATGTCCTTGGCCGCGCGGCCGCGGCGCTCGTTGCCGGGCTGCGGCTTGGAGGAATGAGCGCGGACGAGGCCGCGGAACTCGCAGAGGCTGAAGGCCTCGTAACTCACCTGACCAGTCTTGTTCTGGTCGATCATCAGGGCGAGGCGCAGGAGGGGATCCCGACCACGCGCAAGGTGCCACTGCCCGAGCCCCGCACTGCGTTCCAGACGGGTCAAATCGTGAGCGTCCGTTACCTGAGAATGTTCGTTGGCGCCGACGACAGCTCCGACAAGTGGGCAACTGACCACGTGTCCCTGACCCCCGCTGAACGCGAGGCGCGCGTACGTCGAAAGCTGAAGAATTCAAGTCGATTGCGGAAGCTGCCCATTCTCCTTTCCGAGGATACAGACGTCGCGGGCGTGCTCCCGGCATCGGGCGAACCCCCTCAGAGTTCGACGGAGCGTGCCGAAGCAGCGGATCAAATCGCCTGGTCGGACCTGTTCAGGGCAAGCGAGGCGCTGGACTGGAACGCGAACGCCGCTCGGTTGGCGTCGGGAGACCTCTCCTCGGTCCCTTCAGCGATGGCGAAGGAGATGCTACGGCTGGCAGGAACGCCCCTCGTCCTGGAGGCTGCCGGCCGGCTCGAGCGCGATCCACTCATCCTCGTCATCGGAATACTCGCCCGGTACAACGCCAGCCGCAGCCGTGGGGCCGACCGCTTCGCGCGGCAGGCCTTCCGAGGCATGGAAGATGAGGATATCGGGGGCCTTCTCCGGCAAGTCAGCGCATGTCAACGGCGGAGCGCAGCTGAACCAGCGCGAGAATAAGGTCAGGGACCGAATCACACTTCGGGACCGGGGTGTCTGGGCACTGCCCGGTCGCCCCTCACACAAGGTCGCGACCCCTTCAAGGCGGCTCACGGCGAGCGGTAGCTAAATTGTCGGGCGGGGCTCAATGGGGGGTCCCGCAGCCCGAGCCGGTCGAGCAGGTTGATCACCGTCGAAACATGCCACCGCCCGCCCCGACGGGTGAGCATGCCGCGCGCGTTGAGTTCGGCGGCCATC
>JBBQRM010000359.1:0-3746 GCA_038214855.1 Rhodobacterales bacterium
GAGGCCGAGGGCGACACCGAGGTGGCGCGTGAGGCCGAGGCCGCGATGGCAGGCCTGCGCGACCGCGCCGCGCAGCGCGAGATCGAGGCGCTGCTCGACGGCGAGGCCGACGGCAACGACACCTTCCTCGAGGTCAACGCCGGCGCCGGCGGCACCGAGAGCTGCGACTGGGCGGCGATGCTGGCGCGGATGTACGTCCGCTGGGCCGAGAAGCACGGGCTGAAGGTCGAGCTGATCGCCGAGAGCGCCGGCGAGGAGGCGGGGATCAAGTCCGTCACCTATCAGATCAAGGGTTCCAACGCCTACGGCTGGCTCAAGACCGAGAGCGGCGTCCACCGCCTCGTGCGCATCTCGCCCTTCGACAGCGCCGCGCGCCGGCATACGTCGTTCTCCTCGGTCTGGGTCTATCCGGTCGTGGACGACAACATCGAGATCGAGGTGAACCCCGGGGACATCCGCATCGACACCTACCGCTCGTCCGGCGCCGGCGGACAGCACGTCAACACCACCGATTCCGCGGTGCGGATCACGCACCTGCCCACCAACATCGTGGTGACGAGCTCGGAGAAGTCCCAGCACCAGAACCGCGCCAACGCGATGGCGGCGCTGAAGTCGCGGCTCTACGAGATGGAGCTGCGCCGCCGCAACGAGGCGATCACCGCCGCCCACGAGGCCAAGGGCGACGCCGGCTGGGGCAACCAGATCCGCAGCTACGTGCTCCAGCCCTACCAGATGGTCAAGGATCTGCGCACCGGCGTCGAGACCTCCGACAGCGCCGGCGTGCTCGACGGCGACCTCGACGCCTTCATGGCCGCGACGCTCGCCCTCCAGGTGGCCGGCAAGAGCCGCGCCGAGGCGCAGGTCGCGGAATAGCATCCCGTCGCGCGCCGAGGCGCCACGTGCTAGGCTCGCTGCGTATACGGAGACGCCCGCCGATGACGACGCGACCCGAACCCCGACACTTCACCGCCGAGACCTTCCTCGCCTGGGCGGCGGAGCAACCGCGGGGACGCTTCGAGCTCCTGGGCGGCGCGGTGGTCGCGATGGCGCCGGAACGCATCGCCCACGCCCGCTGCAAATGGGTGGTCGCCAACCGTCTCGCCGCTGCGCTCGCGGTGCGCCACCCGGATTGCGAAGCGATGATCGACGGCGTGGCGGTGCGGATCGACGAGTGGAGCGTCTTCGAGCCGGATTCGCTGGTCCGCTGCGGCCCGAAATCCTCCGGCGAGGCGACGTCCATCGACGATCCCGTGATCGTCGTGGAGGTCGTGTCGCCCTCGTCGCGCGCAGCGGACAGCGGCGTGAAGCTGGCGGGCTATTTCACGCTGCCGAGCCTGCGACACTACCTGATCGTCGATCTGGAGGCGCGAGCGGTGATCCACCACGGCCGCGACGCGGCGGGGGCGATCGCCACGCAAGTGCTGCGCGGCGGCAACCTCTCCTTCGATCCGCCGGGGATCGAGGTCGAAGTGTCCGGGTTCTTTCCGGCCCGCTGACGACCCGGGCCGGGCTCCGCGCGTCTACTCGCCGGCGCTGCGCACCGGGGTCGGACCCGTGACGCGGGCGGGTTGCTGCGCGCCTTGCGCGAGCGGGTCGTCCTGGCGCTGGACGGAGCCTTCGAAATGCGCGCCGCTCTCGATGGCGATGGTCTTGTGGATGATGTCGCCCTCGACGCGGGCGGTCGCCGAGAGGCGGACCTTGAGGCCGCGCAGGCGCCCGACGACGCGGCCGTTCACCACCACCTCCTCGGCGACGATCTCGCCCTTGACCGTGGCGCTCTCGCCGACGACCAGCATGTGCGAGCGAATATCGCCCTCGACCGCACCCTCGACCTGGATGTCGCCGCTCGATTTGACGTTGCCGACGATGGTGAGATCGGACGAGAGCACGGAGGGGGCGGGCTTGGGCTTCTGGACAACCGCGGGGGTGGGGGCGGAGCCGCCCGAGCGCGCGCTGTCGGGCGTGGGCGGAGCGCTGCCGTGCGAGGGCTGTGGTGGCTGGGACGCGGGCTGGGGAACGGCGGCGTCTTGGGGTCTGCTCTTAGAAAACATCTTTGGCTGCCTCCAGGTAGGTCATCGGATTGACGGGCTCACCGTTGCGATGAACCTCGTAGTGCAGATGCACCCCCGTACTGCGCCCAGTATTTCCCATATCACCGATTTGGTCTCCGCGCGAGACCCGTTGTCCCTTCTCGACCCGCAGCCGGTCCATGTGGGCATAGAGCGTCTCGAAGCCGAATTCGTGCTCGATGCGCACCGCATTGCCGAAGCCGCTCTCGCGCCCCGACGAGGCGACCACCCCGTCGGCGGTGGCATAGATCGCCGTGCCCCTGGGCGCTGCGAAGTCGAGTCCCTTGTGCATCCGCTGACCGCGGCCCTTGGGGTCGCGACGCATCCCGAAGGGCGAGGTGAAGCGGTTCGCGGCGGTGACCGGCACCGCGTAGGGGACCTTGCCCGCGGCGATCCGAAGCAGGTTCATCCGGTCGAGATCGATCATCAGCGCGTCGAAGCGGTTGTTGAGCCCGGTGTCGAACGAGCGCGTGCTGACGCCTGACGGCACCAGCGGCCCGCCCTGGCCGGAATGGTTGCGCCGGACCGTCGCGATCAGGCTGTCGGTGTCGAGATCGGTGCGGGCGAACAGCTCCTCCAGCGGCCCGAACGACAGCGCCACCGCCTGTTCCAGTTCGTCCACCATCTCGTTCTGGCGCCGTGTGTTCACCTGCATCCGCAACTCCAGCGCCGCGAGCTCCTCACTCAACGCCGCGCGCTCGGCGCTCGCGGCGTCACGCACCTCGACCGCCTCGGCCAGCGCGTCCGACACCGCCTGGAGCGTGAGCGTCCGGTCATCGTCAGAATTGCCGCTGCGCGCGGCGTCGTCCTCGGCGCGGCCGACCTGGGCTGTCAGGCGGTCGTTGGCCTTCGCCGCGTCGTCGCGCTGGGCCACGGCCTCGCCGAGACGCGCGCGCATGAGCTCGAGGGCGTTGTCGAGCTCGCGGCTCTCCTCGACCGCGCGCAGGATCTCCGTCTGCTGGCGGCTGATCTGCGCCATCGCGACCTGGAAGCGGTTCTGCGCCGACAAGGCTTCGGCTGCCCGCTGGTCGCGCTCGGCCGCGAGCTCGTTGAGCCTGGTCTGGTAGGCCTCGTGCAGGACCAGCGCCCGGCTCCCGCCGCCGTCCCCCGCGACCGCGTCGAGCACCACGGCCGCCGTCGCCACCGCCAGCCAGCCGCCGAGCGCCAGCGCCGCGGTGCCGCCCAGGAGCTGCGAAACCGAGGTCAGGCGGATGTAGCGGGTACCGACGTGGGATTGGACGAAGAGCCGTCGCTCGGGTAGCCAGCCGGACAAAGCCCCATTGATCCGCGTCCCGAGACCGGCCATTCCGTACCCCCTGGTTGTTTCACCATTTTTCGGGTCCTGCTCTGAACCTCGCCCAAGGGTTTAGGCCACGTTAACTCGTCTTGGCAACCGCGCCCGGAACGGCTCCGGCCGCCCGGCGCGCGTCGGCGGATATCTGCCAACCCGTGGCCGCTCTTGCGAGGTTCCCGCCATCGCCTCCACCCCTCGCGGTGCTGGACCCGCGTGCCCGCGCAGTGCGCAAATCCTAACGAAGTCTGAAAACGAGGAAATTCTACGAATGTTTTCAATGGGCGGAGTCATGTTGCACGGTGCAACACCGTGCAACATGCACCGCTGCCGGATCAGAGCGCCTGCGCCGCTGCGAGCACCGCCTGCGCGTGGCCGGGGACCTT
>JBBQRM010000360.1:0-3739 GCA_038214855.1 Rhodobacterales bacterium
TGGCGACGCGCCTCGCGCAACAGGCTCTCCGGCGTGAAGGCAGACGGCTCGTCCGGATGCTTGTGTGAGAGGATGGGCGGCGTCTGGCCGTCGCGGGCGTTCATGGCGGCTCCGTAGTGGTCAGGGAGTCGTGGGGTTTCAGAGCGCTCAGGACCAGAAATGCCGCGCCTACCGATGTCTGGCGCCCGATCCATGGATCGATCGGCGCTACGGCCTTTGCGGCGATTCCAAGCGGCGGGTAGAAGACGGCGCCGGTGACGGTGGCGTCCTCAAGCCCCGCATCGGTGGCCAACGCAAGCAGATCGGCCCGGCCCCGGAAATGCGCCGCACGCCAGAGATCGGCTCCGAGCCAGCCCTTCACGCGGCGCTGCGCCGCCCAAAGGTTCCAGCGACCGAGCTCGCCAAAGATCAGCCGACCGCCGGGTTGGAGCACGCGCACCATTTCCCGGATCGCCTGGCGAGGATCGTCGACAAAGCAAAGCGTCGCGACAGACACGATGCAATCGAAGTGACCGGCGGGAAATGGAAGGTCGCCAGCATCCCCTTCGACCAGATCGACCTCGACACCTGCGGCCTTCGCTCGGCTACGCGCGGCGGCGAGCATCTCTGCCGAGGCATCGAGGCCGGTGACCCGTGCGCCGCCCTGTGCGAGCCGGTTGGCCAGCACGCCGTCGCCGCAGCCGACGTCCAGGATGCGCAGGCCGCGTGCCGGGCCGATCTGGTCCAGCAGGAGACGCTCCTCGAGCGCATCCGTGATCCGGCCGAGCGTGCTGCGGCGCCAGTCGGCATAGGCAGGTGGCAGGGCATCAAGAGCCGGGTCGAGATCGTTCCGGTCCAACAACGCCCGCTTCCCTTTTTCAGCCAAGATCGCGGCGAAGCGCCGCGACGACATGATCCACCTCGTCCGCGGTCGTGGTGCGGCCGAGGCTGAAACGGACTGCACCCATGCCGACCCGCGGCTCGACGCCCATCGCCTCCAGAACCGGAGACAGCTCGACCCGTCCCGAATGGCAGGCGGACCCGGTCGAGGCCGCAACCTCCGGCATGGCGGCGAGGATTTCCGCGCCCACGCACTCGACGAACGAGACGTTTAGCGTGTTTGGCAATCGGCGCTCGGGATGACCGTTGAGAACGGCGCTGTCACCGAATGCGTCCTTCAGCGCGGCCCAGAAGCGGTCCCGCAGGACGTGGACCTGCTCCATTGGCGCGAGGTCGGCGGCAAGACCGGCGGCCACGCCGAGCGCCGCCGTCAGCATCGCGCTTTCCATACCGGCGCGACGGCCGCTCTCGTGCCCGGCACCGTGGATGAACGGCTCCAGCGGCAGGCCGTCACGGATGTAGAGCGCGCCGACGCCCTTGGGGGCATGGAACTAGTGCCCGGCCATCGTCAACAGATCGACACCGAGATCGTCCACCCGCGTCGGGATCTTGCCGACCGACTGCGCGGCATCGGTGTGGAGGCGAACGCCATGCTCTCGCGCGATCGCCGCGCACTCCGCGATGGGCTGGATTGTTCCCGTCTCATTGTTGGCATGCATGATGGTGACGAGCACGGTCTCGGGTGTGATCGCCCGCCGCAGGTCGTCGGGATCGACGAGCCCCGTGGCATCGACCGGCAGCCAGGTCACCCGCGCGCCGAGGCGCTCGAGGAAACGCAGCGGCGCCACGATGGCCGGATGCTCGGCGCTCGACGTGATGAAATGCGGCCGCTCCTTTTCGCTGGCGAAGAAGACGCCCTTCAGTGCGTGATTGTTCCCTTCGCTGCCGCCGCTCGTGAACACGATCTCCTGCGGCGCGCAGCCGAGAAAGTCTGCGACCTGTGTCCTGGCGTTCTCGACCATCTGGCGGGCGGGAACCCCCGCCCAATGGCCGCTGGAGGGATTGCCGTGCCCCGTCTCCAGGGCATGGCGCATGATCTCGGTGACCTCGGGGGCGACCGGCGTGCTGGCGTTGAAATCCAGATAGATGTCGCGCATGGCCCTGCCTCCTTTCCGTTGTCGCTCTGCCCGGGATCAGGGCTTCCAGGCCGCGTCCTGCTGCCAGCCGGTGAAGCCGGTCTGCATGACGACGACGTTCGACCGTCCCGCCACCCTGAGCGCAAAGGCCGCCTGCGCCGAGAGGCTGCCGGTGTTGCAGAAGAGGATGGTCATGCGGTCCTCGGGGATCTCGTCGATCCGGTCCAGCACTTCGCGCCACTTGATGTTGACGGCGCCGGGGATCGTGCCTTCCTCGAACTGGCCCGCGTCGCGCGTGTCGACGAAGAGCGCGGTCTCGAAGACGGTCTGGTCGATCTGCTCGGGCAGGATGATGCCAGCCTCGTATTCCGAGAACATCATGTATTCCTGCATGGCGTCGATGGCGGCGTCCTGCGCCATGACAGGCGCCGCATGGACGCCGAGCGCGACGGTCGCCACTGCCAGAAGGTGTTTCAGGGTCATCCGGGGTCTCCTCCGTTCCGGTTTCTTGATGTTCAGCTGCTTTGCGAGAGCCAGCCGTTCGTGCCGCCTTCGAGCCAGAGGGCGTCCGGGTGCCCGGATTTTCGCAGCATGTCCGCTCCCTCCGCGGACCGCCCGCCGTCCTTGCCGCAGATGGTCACGGGTGTCTTGCCGGTGGGGAGTTCGCTCGCGCGTTTTCCAAGTTCAGCCAGCGGGATGTGCACGGTGCCCGCGACATGCGCAGCGGCGTAGTCTTCGGCGTCGCGGACGTCGATCAGGTGGAACCGATCCGGGTCGGCCGCGAGGGCGGAGAGCGTGAGCATCTCGGCCATCAGAACACCAGGACCTTGTCAGTGGCGAGCGTCGCTTGGGCGAGTTCGTCCATGGTCGAGCGGGTAGCTCCCTCCATCATGTCGCCCTCGGTCAGACCGCGGGCATCCATGCAGGTGCCACACATAAGCACGCGGCCATTGGCGGACAAAACCCGCCGGATCATGCGCTCGAGGTTGTAGTAGCCATCCGGCGTCTTCTGCCCCGCCTTGGCGCAGAGCACCGCGTCGGCCATCAGGAAGACGGTGATCTCGGCCTCAGGGTCGTTCTTGGCCAGCGCGTGGGCCATGCGCAGGCCGTTGAAGCTGCGCTCGGTGCCATAGGGCGGGTCGTTCAGCAGGATCAGGTGTTTCATTGTCGGTCCTCAGTTCGGGGCGCGCGTTTCGAGATCGGCCAGGAAGGTCTCGATGCGCCGGGCGTTGGCGCCGCGGTCGATCTGGCCCAGGCGCGAGCGCGAGCGCATGTCGATGCGGGCGCCGCTGTCGGTTTCCCTCACCCGGATCGCCACCTCGTCCTCGAAGCCGAAAAGGCGGCTCCGGGCGATGGCTTCGATCTGACTTTCAGCGGGATCGGCCGACAGCACCTCCCAGCCGCGGTTCTCCACCAGCGCAAGCGCCGCGGCGAAGGCGTCGCCCGTCGCGAGCGGCAGCTCCAGCGGGCGCACGTAGGGATAAGCGGCGTGCTGCGGTTCGGCATTCTGCGCCGGGTAGTCGCTGGGCGTGGCGGTGAACCAGAAGACCGGCGGATCGTCTGTGTCGGTCGAGATGTCATTAATGGGGGGCGTGGTGAGCGTGGCATACTGCCAGGCGCCAGCCGCGATCAGGATCGGCAGCGACAGCATGAGGCCGAGCGCAGCGATGCCGCCCCCGCCACGTCTGCGAGCAAGCCAGAGGCCCAATGCCACCAAGGCCAGCGCCGCCCCCGCGATGGCGGCCCAGGCGCCCCAGGTCGCCACGTCGATTGCGCAGAACGGG